>NZ_JAAQQT010000687.1:0-1888 GCF_011742065.1 Aquabacterium sp. A08 | reverse complement strand
CGGCGCCATGCACTGGCGCGGGCTGAACGGGAAGGCGTGGCGCGCCTTGCCTTGGTTGAGGGTGACGTACAGGTCCTGCAACTGCGGGGCGATGAAGTTCCAGTCGTCCAGCATCTGCTGCAGGGTGTGGGCGATGCCGGTGGCGTAGTGCGCGGTGCTCAGGTCGCGCGAAACGACGACCAGCTGGCCGTCGCGGGAGCCGTCTTTGTAGGTGGCGAGTTTCATGGCGGTGCGGTCGGGCCGCTCGGCCTGGGAGAGCGGCCGGGCTGTGGCAAGTGTACGATCGACAAACACACCATGTTCCGCCAGACCGCCCTCCGCCACCGTTCCATGCCCCCGTGGCGCGCCCCTGGCCTGCGCCGCCGGACCGTGGCGGGCTGGGTGGTGGCGGCCCTCGCCGGCGGGGTGGGCACGCCCGGGGCCGGGGCGTCTGGCTCGGACCCAGCGGGCCCCGGCCCGGCCCTCACGGCCACCGCCAACGCGGCCTCCGCGCCCCACCTGGCCCCGGCACGGCTGCGCTACGTCGTCAGCGGTTCGTCCAAGGGCTTCCCCTACCGCGCCCAGGCCACCCTGACCTGGACGCCGGACGGCCCGCGCTACGACGCGCGGCTGGAGCTGAACGTCCCGCTGCTGGGCACGCGCGTGCAACACAGCCAGGGCCACTGGGACGCCCAGGGCCTGCGGCCCGACCGCTTCGTGGACCAGGCGCGCAAAACGCGCCAGCTCGACTTCGACTGGCGCGAACAGCGCCTGCGGGTCGCGGGTGCGCCCGCCGTGGTGCCCCTGCCCCCCGGCACCCAGGACCGTCTCAGCCTGTTCCTGCAACTGGCGCACACGCTGGCCGCGCTGCCCCAGCCCCCGCGCGCCGGCCAGACCTGGACACTGCCCGTGGCCTCGCCCAACGACGTGCAGGCGTGGACCTTCGCGTTCGAGGGCGCACAAACCCAGGAGCTGCCCGCCGGCCGCTTCCAGACCTGGAAACTCCAGCGCAGCCCGCGCCACCCGGACGACCAGCGGGTGGAGCTGTGGTTCGCCCCGGCCCTGCAGCACCTGCCGGTGCGCATGCGCATCACCCAGCCCAACGGCGACGCGGTGGACCAGCGCCTCAGCGGCCGCTGACGCTTGCGGGGCACGCGTCTTGCATGGGGTGGCACGCAGCGGACTTGAAGCCGCCGCACCGGCCCCCAATTGCCGTGTGTGGCGTCCTACCCGCCACCGGCCCACCCCCTCGGGCCGACACTTGCAGGGTTATTGCGTTTCGAGGACATTTGAACCATGCACATGCTCTACGACTCCGACTCCTTCGCGGTGGTGCACATCCAGGCCAACGCGCCACAGGACCGCGCCGAGAGCGAAGCGGCCGGCCCGCACATGCCGCGCCACGGCTTCGAGATCGTGGACAAGCGCTCGGGCAAAGAGGTCTACCTCGACGGCTCCTGGGCCGAGATGTTCCACCTGCAGATCCAGGCCTGGCAGCAGAACACCCCCACCCAGGAAGAGGTGGAGGACACGCTCGAAGGCTACGCCACCCTGGCCCAGATGCCCGTGGTGGTGCACTGAGCCGGGCGGCCCGGCCTCACTCCTCCAGCAGGGACCGCAGCATCCAGGCGGTTTGTTCGTGCACCGCCAGGCGCTGCACCAGCACGTCGGCGGTGGGCTCGTCGCTGGCCTGGTCCACCAGCGGGAACAGGCTGCGGGCGGTGCGGGCCACCGCCTCGTGGCCTTGCGCCAGAATGCGCACCATCTCCAGCGCCTTGGGCGGCTCGGCCGGCGCATCGGGCAGCGAGCTGAGCTGGCCGTACTGGGCGTAAGAGCCCGGGGCCACATGACCCAGCGCGCGGATGCGCTCGGCGATCGGGTCCACCGCGTTCCACAGCTCGGTGTACTG
>NZ_JAAQQT010000686.1:17914-28946 GCF_011742065.1 Aquabacterium sp. A08 | reverse complement strand
TTTCGGTTCTAGGGGTATAGCTCAATTGGCAGAGCGTCGGTCTCCAAAACCGAAGGTTGTAGGTTCGATTCCTACTGCCCCTGCCACCCGGCAGTAAGCGATCTTCGGGTCGCTCGCCCAAGTGGTTGCAAAGCCCGCCGAAGTCGCAAGACCTCTGGTGGGCTTGTTTTTCTAGCGCGCAGACTTGTAGGCACAGCACAGATGGCCACCACAGATGTAGAAACCGTCGGCACGGGTGCCGACAAAGCGAAGCTCGCGGTCGCGGCCCTGTTGGTGGTCGGCGGCTTTGTGGCGTTTTACCTGCTGTCGGCCCAGGGTTCGCTGGCGCAGTGGGCGGCGTTGCTGGTGGCCTTGGGTGCCGCGGTCGGGGTGTTCGGTGTGTCCGACGCCGGGCGCCGTCTGGTGGCCTATGGCAAGGATTCGTGGAAAGAGGTCAAGAAGGTCGTGTGGCCGACGCGCCGCGAATCGATCCAGATGACCGCCTACGTGTTTGTGTTTGTGTTTGTGATGGCCCTGTTCCTGTGGCTGACCGACAAAACCCTGGAGTGGGTGTTGTACGACCTGTTCCTGGGCTGGAGATGACTATGACCGAATCGACCGACATCACCACCATGAACGCCGCGCCCGCCGAGGGCATGCGCTGGTATGTGGTCCATGCGTACTCGGGCATGGAAAAGGCCGCCGAGCGCAACATCCTGGAGCGGGTGCAGCGCGCCGGCATGCAGGACAAGTTTGGCCGCATCCTGGTGCCCACCGAAGAAGTGGTGGAGATCAAGAACGGCCAGAAGCGCACCACCGAACGCAAGTTCTTCCCCGGCTACGTTCTGGTCGAAATGGTGATGGACGACGACACCTGGCACCTGGTCAAAAACACCAGCAAAGTGACCGGTTTTGTCGGTGGCGCCCGCAACCGTCCTTCGCCCATTTCCGAGGGCGAGGTGCAGAAGATCGTCAGCCAGATGCAGGAAGGTTCCGACAAGCCGCGCCACAAGGTGGAGTTCATCACCGGCGAATACGTGCGCGTCAAGGAAGGTCCGTTCACCGACTTCAACGGCACCGTGGAAGAGGTCAACTACGAGAAGAACAAGCTGCGCGTCTCGGTCACGATCTTTGGTCGTGCGACCCCGGTCGAGCTCGAATTCAACCAGGTCGAAAAAACCTGAGCCGGCGCGCCGTTCTTGGCGACCGACGCGGGTCGCTGCACAGTCTTGCCAGTGGCTCAAAACTGGCGTTATAATTCCAAATTCCGCCGAAGCGAGCAATCGCCTTGGCGTTTTTTGCTGGCGCTGTCGGTCCGACGCCGGCGTCCGGTGGGTGTGATGCGCCCGCTGGCTCGAATCCCGGACCTTTACCGCGAGGAGGCGGCTGGCGTGGCGCCAGGCCGCCGATAGCACTCGCAGGAGTCACACATGGCGAAGAAAATCGTCGGCTTCATCAAGCTGCAAGTGCCAGCTGGTAAGGCCAACCCCTCTCCCCCGATCGGTCCGGCGCTGGGTCAGCGCGGCCTGAACATCATGGAGTTCTGCAAGGCGTTCAACGCCCAGACCCAGGGCGTCGAGCCCGGTCTGCCGCTGCCGGTGGTGATCACTGCCTTCGCGGACAAGAGCTTCACCTTCATCATCAAGACCCCCCCGGCGACGACCCTCATCAAGAAGGCCATCAAGCTGGACAAGGGCTCTTCGGTGCCGAACAAGCAGAAGGTCGGCAAGATCACCCGCGCTCAGCTGGAAGAGATCGCCAAGACCAAGCTGAAAGACATGAACGCCGCCGACATCGAAGGCGCCGTGAAGACCCTGGCGGGTTCTGCCCGTTCCATGGGCGTGATTGTGGAGGGCGTGTGACATGGCCAAGCTGACCAAGAAACAAAAAGCCTTTGAAGGCAAGGTGGACTCCACCAAGCTGTACCCGCTGACCGAAGCCCTGGCCATCGTCAAAGAGTGCGCCAACGCCAAGTTCGACGAGTCCATCGACGTGGCCGTGCAGCTGGGCGTGGACGCCAAGAAGTCCGACCAGGTGGTGCGCGGCGCCGTGGTGCTGCCCAACGGCACCGGCAAGACCAAGCGCGTGGCCGTGTTCGCCCAGGGTGCCAAGGCCGAAGAAGCCAAGGCCGCTGGTGCCGACGTGGTGGGTTTTGAAGACCTGGCCGCCGAAGTCAAGGCCGGCAAGATGGAATTCGACGTGGTGATCGCCTCTCCGGACGCGATGCGCATCGTCGGTACCCTGGGCCAGATCCTGGGCCCGCGCGGCCTGATGCCCAACCCCAAGGTCGGCACCGTGACGCCCGACGTGGCCACCGCGGTGAAGAACGCCAAGGCCGGTCAGGTGCAGTTCCGCGTGGACAAGGCCGGTATCGTGCACGGCACCATCGGTCGCCGCTCCTTCGACAACGACAAGCTGCAGGGCAACCTGGCCGCGTTGATCGATGCCCTGAACAAGGCCAAGCCGGCTTCGTCCAAGGGTCAGTACCTGCGCAAGGTCGCCGTGTCGTCCACCATGGGTGTGGGCGTGCGCGTGGACGTGCCGTCCATCGCGGCCTGATCGCGTGAGTGAATGTGGGTGCCCCTTGGGGTGCCCGTGGTGGTGGGTCCCGGTCGCGCCAGTGGCCGGGAGCCATCCAAGACCGCTGGTGCGGTGGGCCTCCGGGCACGCCGCTTAATGACGCAGGCGCCAGCGCAGATGGCGATCCCGCCGCAGATGGATGTGTTCCAAAACGGTTGGTCGCTGCAAGAAGGTGCAGGGAAGGTTTTTCGACCCTGCTTTTTAAGGAGTAGACCTTGAGTCTGAATCGCAGTGAGAAGCAGGCCGTCATCGACGAGGTGTCGGCACTCGCCGCTAAAGCTCAAACGCTCGTGATGGCGGAATACCGCGGCATCACGGTCGCTGCCCTGACCCAGTTGCGCGTTGCCGCCCGCAGCCAAGGTGTGAGCCTGAGTGTTCTGAAGAACACCCTGGCCCGCCGCGCTGTGACCGGCACCGGCTTCGAGGCAGGCGCCGACCAGATGACCGGTCCGCTGATCTATGGCTTCTCGGAAGACGCCGTGGCCGCCGCCAAGGTGGTGGCCGACTTCGCGAAAACCAACGACAAGTTGGTGATCCGCGGTGGCGTGTATTCCGGCAAGGCCCTGGACGCGAACGGCGTGAAGCAGCTGGCCAGCATTCCTTCGAAGGAAGTGCTGTTGGCGCAGTTGTTGGGCTTGATGCAATCCCCCATCTCCCGCACCGCCCGTGTGCTGGCCGCTCTGGCCGAGAAAAAGGGCGAGGCACAGGCCGCCTAAGGCGCGCCGACCTCGACCAATCGTTATTTAGGAAATCAAAATGGCATTCGACAAAGACGCATTTTTGACCGCTCTGGACAGCATGAGCGTCATGGAACTCAACGACCTGGTGAAAGCCATCGAAGAGAAGTTCGGCGTGTCCGCCGCCGCCATGGCCGCCCCGGCTGCCGCCGGCGGTGCCGCTGCCCCGGCCGCTGAAGAGAAGACCGAATTCGACGTGGTCCTGCAAGAAGCCGGCGCCAACAAGGTGTCCGTCATCAAGGCCGTGCGCGAAATCACCGGTCTGGGCCTGAAAGAAGCCAAGGACCTGGTGGACGGCGCTCCCAAGACCGTCAAGGAAGCCCTGCCCAAGGCCGACGCCGAAGCCGCTGTCAAGAAGCTGGTGGAAGCCGGCGCCAAAGCCGAACTCAAGTAATTCGGCCGCGCTCCAAGGCTGGAAGGTCCGCAAGGGCTTTCCAGCCTTTTGGCGCTTACAGAGCGCACCGCCAAAACGCCTCGCGCAGACGTTTTGGCCGTGTCTTCTGACCCCGACTGCAGAAGACGGCTTGGTTCGGGTCCGCGTGCAATGCGCGGACCGTCCGCCACAGACTGGTAGAGGCCAGTCACCAAGAACCAGGGGTGCGCGCCCACGCGCCGCTGCCGATCAGTCGCCGCAGACCTCAAGCCCGGAGATCTCATGGCTCAATATTCATACACCGAACGCAAACGCATCCGCAAGAGCTTTGGCAGCCGCGAAAACGTGCTGGAAATCCCTTACCTCTTGCAGATGCAGAAGGACGCGTACACCGCGTTCTTGCAGGCCGACCTGGCCCCGCGCAAGCGGGCCGCCGAGGGCCTGCAGGCCGCGTTCGAGTCGGCCTTCCCCATCGTCTCGCACAACGGCTTCGTGGAAATGAAGTTCGTCGAGTACAACCTGGCCAAGCCGGCGTTCGACGTGCGCGAGTGCCAGACCCGGGGTTTGACGTTTGCGTCGGCAGTGCGCGCCCGCGTGCAACTGATCATTTACGACCGCGAGTCCTCGACCAGCCAGTCCAAGGTGGTCAAGGAAGTGAAGGAGCAAGAGGTCTACATGGGCGAAGTGCCCCTGATGACCGACAAGGGCTCCTTCATCATCAACGGCACCGAGCGCGTGATCGTGTCCCAGCTGCACCGCTCGCCCGGTGTCTTTTTCGAGCACGACAAGGGCAAGACGCACAGCTCGGGCAAGCTGTTGTTCAGCGCCCGCATCATCCCCTACCGCGGTTCCTGGCTGGACTTCGAATTCGACCCGAAGGACCTGCTGTACTTCCGCGTCGACCGCCGCCGCAAGATGCCGGTCACCATCCTGCTCAAGGCCATCGGCCTGACGCCGGAAACCATCCTCGCCAACTTCTTCGTCAACGACCACTTCCGCCTGATGGACAGCGGCGCCCAGATGGCCTACGTGTCCGAGCGCCTGCGCGGCGAGGTGGCGCGTTTCGACATCACCGACAAGAGCGGCAACGTGGTGGTGGCCAAGGACAAGCGCATCACCGCGCGCCACACCCGCGAGCTGGAGCAGTCGGGCACCACCCACATCAGCGTGCCGGAAGACTTCCTGCTGGGCCGCGTGGTCGCCAAGAACGTGGTGGACCCGGACACGGGTGAGATCATCGCCAAGGCCAACGACGAGCTGACCGAAGCGCTGCTGAAGAAGTTGCGCAGCGCCGGCATCCAGGAACTGGCCTGCATCTACACCAACGAGCTGGACCAGGGCGCCTACATCAGCCAGACCCTGCGCACCGACGAAACCACCGACGAGTTCGCCGCGCGCGTGGCCATCTACCGCATGATGCGCCCCGGCGAGCCGCCGACCGAGGACGCGGTGCAGGCCCTGTTCCACCGCCTGTTCTACAACCCGGACACCTACGACCTGTCGCGCGTGGGCCGCATGAAGTTCAACGCCCGAGTGGGCCGCGACGAAGCCACCGGCCCCATGGTGCTGTCCAACGAGGACATCATGGCCGTGGTCAAGATCCTGGTGGACCTGCGCAACGGCAAGGGCGAGGTGGACGACATCGACCACCTGGGCAACCGCCGCGTGCGTTGCGTCGGCGAACTGGCCGAGAACCAGTACCGCACCGGTCTGGCCCGCATCGAGAAGGCCGTGAAAGAGCGTCTGGGCCAGGCCGAGCAAGATCCGCTGATGCCGCACGACCTGATCAACTCCAAGCCGATTTCCGCGGCCCTGAAGGAGTTCTTCGGCGCGTCCCAGTTGTCGCAGTTCATGGACCAGACCAACCCGCTGGCCGAGATCACGCACAAGCGCCGCGTCTCCGCCCTGGGCCCGGGCGGTCTGACCCGCGAGCGCGCCGGCTTCGAGGTGCGCGACGTGCACGTGACCCACTACGGCCGCGTCTGCCCGATCGAAACGCCGGAAGGCCCGAACATCGGCCTGATCAACTCGCTGGCCCTGTACGCCCGCCTGAACGAATACGGTTTCATCGAAACCCCGTACCGCCGCGTGGTGGACGGCCAGGTGACCAACCAGATCGACTACCTGTCGGCCATCGAGGAAGGCAAGTACGTGATCGCCCAGGCGAACGCGACGCTGGACGCCGAAGGCCGCCTGACCGGCGAGCTGATTTCCGCCCGTGAAAAGGGCGAATCCATCCTGACCAGCGCCGACACCATCCAGTACATGGACGTGTCGCCAGCGCAGATCGTCTCGGTGGCGGCGTCGCTGGTGCCCTTCCTGGAGCACGACGACGCGAACCGCGCGCTGATGGGCGCCAACATGTCGCGCCAGGCCGTGCCCACGCTGCGCCCGGAAAAGCCGATGGTCGGCACCGGCATCGAGCGCGTGGCCGCGATCGACTCCGGCACCGTGGTCACCGCCAAGCGCGGCGGTGTGGTGGATTACGTGGACGCGACCCGCATCGTGATCCGCGTCAACGACGCCGAGGCCGTGGCCGGTGAAGTGGGTGTGGACATCTACAACCTGATCAAGTACCAGCGTTCCAACCAGAACACCAACATCCACCAGCGACCCATCGTCAAGAAGGGCGACCTGCTGGCCAAGGGCGACGTGATCGCCGACGGTGCGTCGACCGACCTGGGTGAGATCTCGATCGGCCAGAACATGCTGATCGCCTTCATGCCCTGGAACGGCTACAACTTCGAGGACTCGATCCTGATCAGCGAGCGCGTGGTGTCGGAAGACCGCTACACCTCCATCCACATCGAGGAACTGGTGGTGATGGCGCGCGACACCAAGCTGGGTGCGGAAGAAATCACCCGCGACATCCCCAACCTGGCCGAGCAGCAGCTGAACCGCCTGGACGAGTCCGGCATCATCTATGTCGGTGCCGAGGTGCTGCCGGGTGACGTGCTGGTGGGCAAGGTGACGCCCAAGGGCGAAACCACGCTGACGCCGGAAGAAAAGCTGCTGCGCGCCATCTTCGGCGAGAAGGCGTCCGACGTGAAGGACACCTCGCTGCGCGTGGACCAGGGTTCCAGCGGCACCGTGATCGACGTGCAGGTCTTCACCCGCGAAGGCATCACGCGCGACAAGCGCGCCCAGCAGATCATCGACGACGAGCTCAAGCGCTTCCGCCTGGACCTGAACGACCAGCTGCGCATCGTGGAAGCCGACGCCTTCGACCGGATCGAGAAGCTGCTGATCGGCAAGGTCGCCAACGGCGGCCCGAAGAAGCTGGCCAAAGGCACCACCCTGGACAAGGCCTACCTGGCCGAGGTCGAGAAGTACCACTGGTTCGACATCCGCCCGGCCGACGAGACCGTGGCCGCGCAGCTGGAGTCGATCAAGAACTCCATGGAGCAGACGCGCCACAGCTTCGACCTGGCGTTTGAAGAAAAGCGCAAGAAGCTGACCCAGGGCGACGACCTGCCGGCCGGCGTGCTGAAGATGGTCAAGGTCTACCTGGCCGTCAAGCGCCGCCTGCAGCCGGGCGACAAGATGGCCGGCCGCCACGGCAACAAAGGTGTGGTCTCCAAGATCACCCCGGTGGAAGACATGCCTTACATGGCCGACGGCACCCCCGTCGACATCGTGCTGAATCCGCTGGGCGTGCCGTCGCGCATGAACATCGGTCAGGTGCTGGAAGTCCACCTGGGCTGGGCCGGCAAGGGCCTGGGCCAGCGCATCAGCGACATGCTGCAGCGCGAAGCCGCCACCACCGAGATCCGTGGCTTCCTGGAGCAGATCTACAACCGTGCCGGTCGCCAGGAAAACCTGAACGACCTGTCGGACGCCGAAGTGCGCTCCATGGCGCAGGAACTGACCAAGGGCGTGCCCTTCGCCTCGCCGGTGTTCGACGGGGCCTCGGAAGACGAGATCCGCGACATGCTCAAGCTGGCCTACCCGGACGACATCGCCCAGGCCAAGGGCCTGACCGCGACCCGTACCCAGGCGCAGTTGTACGACGGCCGCACCGGCGACGCCTTCGAGCGCGTCACCACCGTCGGCTACATGCACTACCTGAAGCTGCACCACCTGGTCGACGACAAGATGCACGCCCGGTCCACCGGTCCGTACAGCCTGGTCACCCAGCAGCCGCTGGGCGGCAAGGCGCAGTTCGGTGGCCAGCGTTTCGGGGAGATGGAGGTGTGGGCGCTGGAAGCCTACGGCGCGTCCTACATCCTGCAGGAAATGCTCACCGTCAAGTCCGACGACGTGCAGGGCCGCACCAAGGTGTACGAGTCCATCGTCAAGGGCGAGCACGCGATCGACGCCGGCATGCCGGAATCGTTCAACGTGCTGGTCAAGGAAATCCGCTCGCTCGGTATCGACATCGAGCTGGAACGCTCCTGATTCACTGAAGTAAAGGAAAGCAGACTATGAAATCCTTGCTCGACCTGTTCAAGCAGTTCACGCCCGACGAGCATTTCGATGCCATCCGCATCGGCCTGGCCTCGCCGGAAAAAATCCGCTCCTGGTCTTTCGGTGAAGTCAAGAAGCCCGAGACCATCAACTACCGAACCTTCAAGCCCGAGCGCGATGGCCTGTTCTGCGCCAAGATCTTCGGCCCCATCAAGGACTACGAGTGCCTGTGCGGCAAGTACAAGCGCCTGAAGCACCGCGGCGTGATCTGCGAGAAGTGCGGCGTGGAAGTGACCCAGACCAAGGTGCGCCGCGAGCGCATGGGCCACATCGACCTGGCCGCGCCTTGCGCCCACATCTGGTTCCTGAAGTCGCTGCCGTCGCGTCTGGGCATGGTGCTCGACATGACGCTGCGCGACATCGAGCGCGTGCTGTACTTTGAAGCCTACGTGATCGTGGACCCGGGCATGACCCCGCTGAAGAAGTTCAGCATCATGTCCGAGGACGACTACGACGCCAAGCTCAAGGAGTACGGCGACGAGTTCGTGGCCAAGATGGGCGCCGAGGGCATCAAGGACTTGCTGGAGTCGATCGACATCGACAGCGAGATCGAGAAGCTGCGCAACGACCTGACCGGCTCCGAGCTGAAGATCAAGAAGAACGCCAAGCGCCTGAAGGTGCTGGAGGCGTTCAAGAAGTCGGGCATCAAGCCCGAGTGGATGGTGCTGGACGTGCTGCCCGTGCTGCCGCCGGACCTGCGTCCGCTGGTGCCGCTGGACGGTGGCCGCTTCGCCACCTCCGACCTGAACGACCTGTACCGCCGCGTCATCAACCGCAACAGCCGTCTGCGCCGTTTGCTGGAGCTGAAGGCCCCGGAAATCATCGCGCGCAACGAAAAGCGCATGCTGCAGGAAGCCGTGGACAGCCTGCTGGACAACGGCCGCCGTGGCAAGGCCATGACGGGCGCCAACAAGCGTGCCCTGAAGTCGCTGGCCGACATGATCAAGGGCAAGAGCGGCCGCTTCCGCCAGAACTTGCTGGGCAAGCGGGTGGACTACTCGGGCCGTTCCGTCATCACCGTGGGCCCGACCCTCAAGCTGCACCAGTGCGGCCTGCCCAAGCTGATGGCGCTGGAGCTGTTCAAGCCCTTCATCTTCGCCAAGCTGGAGAACATGGGCATCGCCACCACCATCAAGGCGGCGAAAAAGGAAGTGGAAGCCGGCACGCCGGTGGTGTGGGACATCCTGGAAGATGTCATCAAGGAACACCCGGTGCTGCTCAACCGCGCACCGACGCTGCACCGCCTGGGCATCCAGGCCTTCGAGCCCATCCTGATCGAAGGCAAGGCCATTCAACTGCACCCGCTGGTGTGTTCCGCCTTCAACGCCGACTTCGACGGCGACCAGATGGCCGTGCACGTGCCGCTGTCGGTGGAAGCGCAGATGGAAGCCCGCACGCTGATGCTGGCCTCCAACAACGTGCTGTTCCCGGCCAACGGTGAACCGTCGATCGTGCCGTCGCAAGACGTGGTGCTGGGCCTGTACTACACCACCCGCGAGCGCACCAACGGCAAGGGCGAAGGCATGGTGTTTGCCGACGTGCTGGAGGTGCAGCGCGCCCTGGACGCCGGTGTGGTCGAGCTGACCGCCAAGATCAGCGTGCGCCTGACCGAGTACGTCAAGGACAAGGACAGCGGCGAATTCACCCCGGTGACCAAGCTGGTGGACACGACCGTGGGCCGTGCGCTGCTGAGCGAAATCCTGCCCAAGGGCCTGGCCTTCGAGAACCTGAACAAGGCGCTCAAGAAGAAGGAAATCTCCAAGCTGATCAACACCAGCTTCCGCAAGTGCGGCCTGAAGGACACCGTGGTGTTCGCCGACAAGCTGCTGCAGAACGGTTTCCGCCTGGCCACCCGCGCCGGCATTTCCATCGCCATCGACGACATGCTGGTGCCGGCCGAGAAGCACACCATCATCGAGCGTGCCGAGGCCGAGGTCAAGGAAATCGCCCAGCAGTACTCGTCCGGTCTGGTGACCGCCGGCGAGCGCTACAACAAGGTGGTGGACATCTGGGGCAAGGCCGGTGACGACATCTCCAAAGTGATGATGGAGCACCTGAAGAAGGAAAAGACCATCGACCGCTCCGGCCAGGAAGTCGACCAGGAGTCCTTCAACTCCATCTACATGATGGCCGACTCCGGTGCGCGCGGCTCCGCCGCCCAGATCCGCCAGCTGGCCGGCATGCGCGGCCTGATGGCCAAGCCCGACGGCTCCATCATCGAGACCCCCATCACGGCCAACTTCCGTGAAGGTCTGAACGTGTTGCAGTACTTCATCTCCACCCACGGCGCCCGCAAGGGCTTGGCCGACACGGCGCTGAAGACCGCGAACTCCGGTTACCTGACCCGCCGTCTGGTGGACGTGACCCAGGACCTGGTGGTGACCGAGGACGATTGCGGCACCGCCAACGGCACGCTGATGCGCGCCATCGTCGAGGGCGGTGAGGTGATCGAGTCGCTGCGCGACCGCATCCTGGGCCGCACCACGGCCGAAGAGGTGCTGAACCCCGAGAACCAGAGCGTGCTGATCCCGGCCGGCCAGATGCTGGACGAGGACGCCTGCGACCTGATCGACAGCGTGGGCGTGGACGAGGTGCGCGTGCGCACCGCCCTGACCTGCGAAACCCGCTACGGTCTGTGCGCCAAGTGCTATGGCCGCGACCTGGGCCGCGGCGGTCTGGTGAACGTGGGCGAAGCCGTCGGTGTGATCGCGGCGCAGTCCATCGGCGAACCCGGCACCCAGCTGACCATGCGCACCTTCCACATCGGTGGTGCGGCGTCGCGCGCGGCGGTGGCCTCCAGCGTGGAAGCCAAGTCCAACGGCATCATCGGCTTCAACGCCACGATGCGCTACGTGACCAACACCAAGGGCGAACTGGTGGTGATCGCGCGTTCCGG
>NZ_JAAQQT010000686.1:0-17864 GCF_011742065.1 Aquabacterium sp. A08 | reverse complement strand
GGCACCATCCTGGCCAACTGGGACCCGCTGACCCGCCCCATCATCACCGAATTCGCCGGTGTGGCGAAGTTCGAGAACGTGGAAGAGGGCCTGACGGTGGCCAAGCAGGTGGACGACGTGACCGGCCTGAGCACCCTGGTGGTGATCGACCCGAAACGCCGCGGCTCGGCCAAGGTGGTGCGTCCGCAGGTCAAGCTGATCGACGCCCAGGGCCACGAAGTGAAGATCCCGGGCACCGACCACTCGGTGACCATCGGCTTCCAGGTGGGCGCGCTGATCCAGGTGCGCGACGGCCAAGACGTGGGCCCCGGCGAAGTGCTGGCCCGCATCCCGGTCGAAGGCCAGAAGACCCGCGACATCACCGGCGGTCTGCCGCGCGTGGCCGAGCTGTTCGAAGCCCGCAGCCCGAAAGACAAGGGCATGCTGGCCGAGATCACCGGCACCGTGTCCTTCGGCAAGGAGACCAAAGGCAAGGTGCGTCTGCAGATCACCGACCCGGACGGCAAGGTGTGGGACGAGCTCGTGCCCAAGGAAAAGAACATCCTGGTGCACGAAGGCCAGGTGGTCAACAAGGGCGAGAGCATTGTGGACGGCCCGGCCGACCCGCAGGACATCCTGCGCCTGCTGGGCATGGAAGAGCTGGCCCGCTACATCGTGGACGAAGTGCAGGACGTGTACCGACTCCAGGGTGTGAAGATCAACGACAAGCACATCGAAGTGATCGTGCGCCAGATGCTGCGTCGCGTGGTGGTGGAAAACGCCGGCGACTCCAGCTACATCAACGGCGAGCAGGTGGAGCGTTCCGAGATCCTCAACACCAACGACGCGCTGCGCGCCGACGGCAAGACCCCGGCGACCTACAGCAACGTGTTGCTGGGCATCACCAAGGCGTCCCTGTCGACCGATTCGTTCATCTCCGCGGCCTCCTTCCAGGAAACCACCCGTGTGCTGACCGAAGCGGCCATCATGGGCAAGCGCGACGAACTGCGTGGCCTGAAGGAAAACGTGATCGTGGGTCGCCTGATCCCGGCCGGCACCGGCATGGCCTTCCACGACGCCCGCCGTGCCAAGGAGCAGATGGACGAGGAAGAGCGCCGCGCGATTGCCGACGCGGACGCCGCGTCGCTGGCGGCCGACCAGGCCGAGGCCAACGACGCCCAGGCGGCCGAGTAAGCCCTGGCGACCGTGTCCGGTGGCGCCCGCCAGGGCGTGACCGGACCGGGCCACCGACCCCGAACCGCTGCCGCGGCTCGGGGTTTTTTCATGGGCGCTCGGTTACAGTTGCGGCACAGGCTTCGGGCGGGTGGCGGGTGCCGCCGCGCTGTCGGGGCGCAGGAGCGGGCATGGCGGTGGTCAATGGGGTGATTCTGGTGCTGTTGGCGCTGGGGGTGTTCTGGGCGGTGGGCGCCTACAACCGGCTGATGCGGTTGAAGAACCAGGTGGCCAACGCCTTTGGCCAGATCGACGTGCAGCTCAAGCGGCGCTACGACCTGATTCCGAACCTGGTGGAGGTGGCGCGCAGCTACCTGGCGCACGAGGCGCAGACCCTGGAGGCGGTGATCGCGGCGCGCAACCAGGCCCGCAGCGCCGAGCAGGGCGCCGCGGCGCAGCCGCTGAATGCCGGGGCGCTGGGCGCGCTGGCCGGGGCCGAGCAGCTGCTGGGCGGTGCCCTGGGGCGCCTGTTCGCCGTGGTTGAAAACTACCCCGACCTGAAGGCCGATGCCCGCCTGCGCGACCTGCACGAGGAGCTGACGCACACCGAAAACCGCGTCGGCTTTGCGCGCCAGGCCTACAACGACTTTGTGCTGGAGTACAACGACGCGGCGCTGCACTTTCCCACCGTGGTGGTGGCGCGGCTGCTGGGCTTCACCCCGCTGGAGATGCTGGCGGCCACCGCCAGCGAGGCCGAGCGCCAGGCGCCCAAGGTCCAGCTCTGATTCCCCGGCGATGCGGTTTTTCCAATTCCAGCGCGACGCGCGCGGCCAGACCCGGCGCCTGCTGGTCTGGTTTGCGCTGATGGTGGCGCTGCTGGTGCTGGCCGTCAACGCGGTGCTGGCGCTGGCCTGGTGGTTGACCGTGGGCGGGGGGCTGGGCTACCCGCGCCACTTTTTTGCGGTCAACACCGGGCTGACGCTGCTGTTCGTGCTGGGGGGCTGGTGGGTCGAAACCTCGCAACTGGCCGGTGGCGGCGTGCGGCTGGCCGAACGGCTGGGCGCACGGGCGGCGCGGCCTTCGGGCAGTGGCGACGAACAGCGCCTGGTGCACGTGGTGCACGAACTGGCCATTGCCGCGGGCATGCGCCCGCCGCAGCCCATGGTGCTGGCGCGGGAGGCGGCCATCAACGCCTTCGCCACCGGCTGGGACGCCGAGGACGCGGCCGTCGCCGTGACCCAGGGGGCGCTGGAGCACCTGACGCGCGAAGAACTGCAGGGCGTGGTGGCGCACGAACTGAGCCACATTCGGGAGGGCGACACCCGCCTGAACATGCGCCTGGCCGGCATGGTGTTCGGGCTGGAGATGATCCATCGGCTGGGCCAGTCCCTGGCCGCGCCCAACGAGCGGGGACAGCGCCACGTGGGTTTTCTGCTGGGGCTGGCGCTGATGGGCGTGGGCTGGTTGGGCTGGTTGGCCGGCCACGCGCTGCAGGCCGCCGTGTCGCGCCAGCGCGAATTCCTGGCCGACGCGCGCGCCGTGCAGTGGACCCGCAACCGTGACGGCATGGGCCGCGCCCTGCGCAAAGTGGTGGGGCAGGGCACCGCCGCGCCCGACCGGCTGCAGCAGCCCACGGTGCAGCACATGCTGCTGGTGTCGGGCGAATCGGGCCGCGTCGCCCGCTGGTTCGACGCCCACCCCCCGCTGGCCCAGCGCATCGAGCGGATTTACGGCGGCCGCATGCCCGCGCTGCGCCCCAGCGACGGGCGCGAGTCCGCCACCCCCCAGCCTTTTGCCGACACCCAACCGCTGGCCCTGGGCCAGCCCCTGTCCTGAATGAACGCCACCCCCGCCTTGTCCGAACAGCTGGCCGCGGCCGCCCAGGTGCTGCACGCGGTGCAGCAGGGCCGCTCCCTGACCGAGGCCATGCCCCGCGTCCCGGCCGCGTTGCGGCCCGGCGTGCAGGCGCTGGTTTACCACGGCTTGCGCCACTGGGGTGAAGCCCGGGTCTGGACCGGGCTGCTGGCCGACCGCCCGCCCCCCGCCGAAGTGGCGGCCCTGCTGGGATTGGCCCTGACCCTGTTGGCCCCCGACGACCCCGAGGCGCTGCGCTACGCCCCGCACACCGTGGTGGACCAGGCGGTGCAGGCCTGCGAGCGCCTGCGCGGCGCGGCCGGTGGGTTCGTCAACGCCTGTTTGCGCCGCTTTCTGCGCGAGGGCGACGCCCTGCGGGCTCGCGCCCACGAGGACGCCGAGGCGCGCTGGAACCACCCGTTCTGGTGGGTCAAGCAACTGCGCCGCGACCACCCCGCGCACTGGCAGGCCCTGCTGCAGGCCAACCAGCGGGCGGCGCCCATGCTGTTGCGCGTCAACCGGCGCCGGCGTGCCCGCGACGCGTACCTGAACGACCTGCAGGCCGCCGGCCACCCGGGCCAGCCGCTCGGGCCGGACGGGGTGGTGTTGCAGCGGGCGGTGGCCGTCGAACGCCTGCCGGGCTGGGCGGAGGGCTGGGTGTCCGTGCAGGACGGGGCCGCCCAGCTGGCCGCCCCGCTGTTGCTGGGCGCGGCGGCGCTGGCGCCTGGCGCGCGCGTGCTGGACGCCTGTGCCGCCCCGGGCGGCAAAACCGCGCACCTCCTCGAAGCCGCCGACCTTGACGTCTGGGCGCTGGACGTGGACGCGGCCCGTGCCCAGCGCATCCGCGACAACCTGGACCGCCTGGGCCTGCGCGCCCGGGTGCTCGCGGCCGACGCCGCGGAGCCCGACCGCTGGTGGGACGGCGAGCCCTTTGACGCCATCCTACTGGACGCGCCTTGCACCGCGTCGGGCATCGTGCGGCGCCACCCGGACGTGCGCTGGCTGCGCCGCCCGGGCGACATCCCCCAGCTGGCGGCCCAGCAAAAGCGCCTGCTGGAGGCGCTCTGGCCCACCCTGCGCCCGGGCGGGCACCTGCTGTACTGCACCTGCTCGGTGTTCCGTGCCGAGGGCGCACAGCAGATGGACGCCTTCGCCCAGCGCCACCCCGAGGCGCAGCGCCTGCCGGCGCCCGGCCACCTGCTGCCCGGCACCGGCTGGGCCGCGGCCACGGGCCAGCCGGCCATGCACGACAATGCCGACGGTGGACTGGATGGTTTTTACTATGCGCTTTGGCACAAGGCCCCGGCCTGAGGCCGGGCGCCAGCGCGCGCCCGGTGCCGGCTGGAGGTGCCGCGTGCGGACCTGGGCGCTGCAACTGGCCTGCGCCTGGCTGGCGTGCGGTCTGCCCGCCTGGGCCGGCAGCGAGCCCGCTTTCCGGCTGGAACGTGCCGAGGACGGGCTCTACCTGACCGCGCGCGTCGCCCTGGCGCTGCAGCCCGGCTTGGAGGACGTGCTGCAGCGCGGGGTGCCGGTGCACTTCGTCTGGCAGGCCGAGTTGCGCCGCCCCCGCTGGTACTGGGCCGACCAGCGCCTGGGCACGGCCACGCGGGTCGCCCGTGTGGTCTACCAGCCCCTGACGCGGCGCTGGCGGGTCAGCGTGGGCAGTGGCCCGGTGGTCGAGGCCGGTCTGGGCAGCGCCCTGCACCAGAACCTGGAGCGCCTGGACGAAGCCCTGGCCGCCGTCAGCCGCGTCACCCGCTGGCGCGTGGCCGACGCGGCCCAACTGTCTGACGCGGGCCAGGAGCGGCTGGACGTGCAGTTCCGTCTGGACACCGGCCTGCTGCCGCGGCCCTTCCTGCTGGGCACGGCCGGCCCGGGCCCCGACGCCCCGGTGCACCGTCAGACCCTGACCGTGCCCGCCGCCGACCCGACCGGCCCCCGCGCCGCCACCGAATGAACGGCAGCGGCTTGTCCATGAGCGCGTCCGGCCGCCGCTGGCTGCTGGGCCTGGGGCTGGTCTTCATGGGCGGCATGGCGCTGGTGCTGTTCTTCCTGCTGGCGCTGGCCACCGACCACCGCACCTTCCAGGGCGAGGACTATGCCAGCCTGCTGTGGCTGAACGTGGCCGTGGCCACGGTCCTGGGGTTGGTGCTGCTCTGGCTGGCGGCGCGGCTGGTCCTGCGGCTGCGGCGCCGCCGCTTCGGCAGTTTTCTGCTGCTCAAGCTCACGGCCATTTTCGGGCTGGTGGGCCTGCTGCCCGGTCTGTTGATCTACACCGTGTCCTACCAGTTCGTGTCGCGCTCCATCGAAACCTGGTTCGACGTGCGCGTGGAAAGCGCCCTGGCCGCCGGCCTGAGCCTGGGGCGGACCACGCTGGAGACGCTGAGCAGCGACATAGCCGGCAAGACCCGCGCCGCCGCCAGCGCGCTGGGCGGCGTGTCCGACGCCCAGGCGGTGCTGGCGCTGGAACGGGTGCGCGAGCAACTGCTGGTGGCCGACGCCATCCTCTGGAGCAGCAGCGGCCAGGCCTTGGCCAGCGCCGGTGAATCGCGCTTTCGCCTGTCGCCGCACCGCCCGTCGGCGGCCCTGATGCGGCAGGTACGCAGCGAACGCGCCGTGGCCACGCTGGAGGGGTTGGAGGACCTGGAAGCCCTGCAGGACCCGCGCGAACTGCTGCAGCTGCCGGCGGCGGCGCTGCCGCGGGTGCGGGTGCTGGCGCTGGTGGCGCCGGCCAGTTTCGGTTTTGGCAGCGACGTGCGGTTTCTGGAGGTGGTCGCGCCGGTGCCGGCCGCGCTGGTGGCCGACGCGCTGGCGGTGCAGGTGGCCAACCGCGAATACCAGGAGCGCGCCCTGGCGCGCGGCGGGCTGCGCAGCATGTACATCGGCACGCTCACGTTGGCGCTGTTCCTGTCGGTGTTCGGGGCGGTGCTGCTGGCGGTGCTGCTGGGCAACCAGCTGGTGCGTCCCCTGCTGGTGCTGGCCGAGGGCATGCGCGACGTCGCCCGGGGCGACCTGACGCCCAAGGCCTCGCTGCCCGCCCGCGATGAACTCGCCGGGCTGACCCGCACCTTTGCCCACATGACGCAGGAACTGGCCGATGCGCGCCAGGCCGTGCAGCACAGCATGGGCCAGGTCGACGCGGCCCGGGCCAGCCTGCAGACCCTGCTGGACAACCTGACCGCCGGGGTGGTGGTGCTCGACACCGAACAGCGCGTGCTCAGCGCCAACCCGGGCGCCACCCGCGTCTTGCGCGCGCCCCTGGCCGCCCACCTGGGCCAGCCCCTGGCGTCCCTGCCCGGTCTCGACGCTTTCGGCGCCTGGGTGCAGCAGCAGTTCGACCGCTTCCTGTCCGACCAGACGCACCAGGAAGGCGGCCACTGGCAGCAGTCCTTCGAGCTGCACGGCCCCGAGGCCGAGCACGCCGAAGCCGGCCGCGGCGTCACCCTGATCGCGCGGGGCGCCCTGCTGCCCAACGGCGGGTTGCTGCTGGTGTTCGACGACGTGTCCGACATCATCTCGGCCCAGCGCGCCCAGGCCTGGGGCGAGGTGGCGCGCCGCTTGGCCCACGAGATCAAGAACCCGCTCACCCCCATCCAGCTCTCGGCCGAACGGCTGGCCATGAAGCTGGAGCCCAAATTGGTGGGCCCCGAGTTGGCGGTGCTGCACAAATCGGTCAAGACCATCGTGGACCAGGTCGATGCGATGAAGCGGCTGGTCAACGAATTCCGCGACTACGCCCGACTGCCGGCGGCGCAACTGCAGCCGGTGCAGCTCAACGCCCTGGTGGGCGACATCGTTGGGCTGTACGACGCCGCCGAGGTGCCGCTGCGGCTGGAGCTGGACCCCGCCTGCCCCGAGGTGCTGGCCGACCCACAACAGGTGCGCCAGGTGGTGCACAACCTGGTGCAGAACGCCCAGGACGCCACCCCGCCCGGGGCCGGGCCGGTGTTGCTGCGCACCCGCCCGTCCGACAGCGGGCGCTGGGTGCGCCTGCAGGTGCTGGACCACGGCCCCGGCTTTGCCGAGCCCATCCTCAAGCGCGCCTTCGAGCCCTACGTCACCACCAAGGCCAAGGGCACCGGGCTCGGGCTGGCGGTGGTCAAGAAAATCATGGACGAGCACGGCGGCCGGGTCGAGATCGCCCAGCGCCTCGACGGCGGCGAGGTGCGCGGCGCGAAAGTCTCGCTATCATTCAGGGTTGCAAATATGCAACATCATTGAGCTCTGCACAAAAGGCACGACGCACACCATGGCAAACATACTGGTGGTGGATGACGAACTGGGCATCCGGGACCTGTTGTTCGAAATCCTGAACGACGAGGGACACGCGGTGGAGGTGGCCGAAAACGCCGCCCGCGCGCGCGAACTGCGCGCCAACGGCCACCCCGACCTGGTGCTGCTGGACATCTGGATGCCCGACACCGACGGCGTGACCCTGCTCAAGGAGTGGTCGAGCAGCGGCCTGCTGACCATGCCGGTCATCATGATGAGCGGGCACGCCACCATCGACACCGCGGTGGAGGCGACCCGCATCGGCGCCATGGCCTTCCTGGAAAAACCCATCACCCTGCAAAAACTGCTGCAGGCGGTGGAAAAGGGCCTGAACAAGGCGGCCGCCAAACCGGTGCCGCCCAAGCCGGCCGGGCTGGCGCCGCCCGCCTCGGCCGAGGGGCCGAGCCCCCTCGGCCTGCCCCCGTTGCCCGACGCCCCGGCCGGTGCCGCGCCAGTGACGGAGCCGTCGGTGCAGCCCTTCGACCTGGACGTGCCGCTGCGCGAGGCGCGCGACGCCTTTGAAAAGGCCTACTTTGAATTCCACCTGGCCAAGGAGCAGGGCTCCATGACCCGCGTGGCCGAGAAGACCGGGCTGGAGCGCACCCACCTCTACCGCAAGCTGAAACAGCTCGGCGTGGATCTTTCTCGCTCCAAGCGTTCCGGGGCCTGAAAACCTGTGTTATAGTAACGGTCTTGGCCCGGTAGCTCAGTTGGTAGAGCAGCGGATTGAAAATCCGCGTGTCGATGGTTCGATTCCGTCCCAGGCCACCAAACAGTTCTTGTTCCAACCCGGTTGGGCAGGCAACCCCGAAAAAGCGACCGTGCCTGCGGTCGCTTTTTTTTTGCCCGGTGTGATGGCCGTTCATCAGGCCGGTACGTAAGGAAATTCCATGTCTCTCAAGTGCGGCATCGTCGGCCTGCCCAACGTCGGCAAATCCACCCTGTTCAACGCCCTGACCAAGGCCGGCATCGCGGCCGAGAACTACCCCTTCTGCACCATCGAGCCCAACGTGGGCGTGGTCGAGGTGCCGGACCCGCGCCTGCAGCAGCTGGCCGCCATCATCCAGCCCGAGCGCATCGTGCCGGCGATTGTGGAGTTCGTGGACATCGCCGGTCTGGTGGCCGGGGCCAGCCAGGGCGAGGGCTTGGGCAACCAGTTCCTGGCCCACATCCGCGAAACCGATGCCATCGTCAACGTGGTGCGCTGTTTTGAAGACGACAACGTCATCCACGTGGCCAACAAGGTGGACCCGATCGCGGACATCGAGGTGATCCAGACCGAGCTGTGCCTGGCCGACCTGGGCACGGTGGAAAAAAGCCTGCAGCGCTACACCAAGGCCGCCAAGAGCGGCAACGACAAGGAAGCGGCCAAGCTGGTGCAGGTGCTGACCAAGGTGCAGGCGGTGCTGGACCAGGGCAAGCCGGTGCGCACGCTGGAGCTGGGCGACGAAGAGCGCGCCATCCTGAAGCCGTTGTGCCTGATCACCGCCAAGCCGGCCATGTTTGTGGGCAACGTCAGCGAAGACGGTTTCGAGAACAACCCCTTCCTGGACCGCCTGCGCGAATACGCCGACCAGCAAAACGCCCCGGTGGTGGCCATCTGCGCCAAGATCGAGGCCGAACTGAGCGAAATGGACGACGCCGACCGGCTGGAGTTCTTGAAGGAGTTGGGCCAGGACGAACCCGGCCTGAACCGCCTGATCCGCGCCGGCTTCAAGCTGTTGGGCCTGCAAACCTATTTCACCGCCGGCGTGAAAGAGGTGCGCGCCTGGACCATCCACATCGGCGACACCGCGCCGCAGGCGGCGGGCGTCATCCACGGCGACTTCGAGCGCGGCTTCATCCGCGCCCAGACCATCGGTTTTGACGACTACATCGCCTACCAGGGCGAGCAGGGCGCCAAGGACGCGGGCAAGATGCGCGCCGAGGGCAAGGACTACGTCGTCAAAGACGGCGACGTGATGAACTTCCTGTTCAACGTCTGACTCCCACGGGCAACCCTGACTGCTGGAGTTGCCTGTGTTTGGTCGTCGCCGCCCGGTTCACATCGGTTTGTCCGCCCGCATTGCCCACCCGGAGCGGGGCGGGGTGGGGCTGCAGACCAAAACCCTGCAGGTGCTGGAGCAGTCGGTGGCGCAGTGGGCGGCCTCGCGCGACACGCTGGTGCTGATGGTGCCGTCGGTGCTGCAGGACGGGGCGCTGCTGCGCAGCAACATCCGCATCCGCGACTACGCGGAGTACCTGGACGGCCTGATTTTGCAGGGCGGTGCCGACGTGAGCCCGCGCGCCTACGGCGAGGAGCCGCTCAAGCCCGAGTGGAGCGGTGACCCGGTGCGCGACGCCTATGAACTGGAGCTGGTGCACGAGTTCATGGAGGCGGGCAAGCCCATCCTGGGCATCTGCCGCGGCATGCAGCTGATCAACGTGGCCCTGGGTGGCAGCCTGTACCAGGACCTGCCGACCCAGTGCCCCGACTCGCACGGCCATGAAACCCCGGCCTACGACCGCAATGCGCACGCGGTCACCTTCACCCCTGGGGGCCAGTTCGCCCAGTGGTTCGGCGGGGTGGCCGGCGGGCAGGTGGCGTCCATCCACCACCAGGCGGTGCAGCGCCTGGGCAAGGACGTGGTGGTCGAGGCGACCGCCCACGACGGCGTGGTCGAGGCCATCCGCTGGCAGGGGCGCAGCTTCGTGTGCGGGGTGCAGTGGCACCCGGAATTCCACCACCTCAACGGCGACCTGCTGGACTGCCATCCGCTGCTGGACGCGTTTCTGGCCGCTGCCCGATAAAATAGCGGCTTGCCAAGGAGCGCTGCAACCGCGCGTCCCCCGCCCGCCGGTGGGGCGCGCCGTCAGGCTTGGCCCCTTCCCGTCCCAACCGCGCTCACCTGACGACTGCTTTGCAGGTGAGTGCCGTGCCCCCTACCGCCCCCCACACCGTGAACCCTGACCACCCGGACCGCGCCGCCGCCCCGTCTTCCGTGCCCCCCATGCTGTTGTCCGGCCTGGAGCTGCTGGCCATCGATGAGCACAGCCTGTTCGTCAACATCGGCGAGCGCACCAACGTCACCGGCTCCAAGGCGTTCGCGCGCATGATCTTGAACGGCCAGTACGAGGAAGCCCTGGCCGTGGCGCGCCAGCAGGTGGAAAACGGTGCGCAGATCGTGGACGTGAACATGGACGAGGCCATGCTCGACAGCCAGGCCGCCATGGTGCGTTTCCTCAACCTCATGGCCGGCGAGCCCGACATCGCCCGCGTGCCGGTGATGATCGATTCGTCCAAGTGGAGCGTGATCGAGGCCGGGCTGAAGTGCGTGCAGGGCAAGAGCGTGGTCAATTCCATCTCGATGAAAGAGGGAGTGGAGGAGTTCAAGCGTCAGGCCCGGTTGATCCGGCGCTACGGCGCCGCCACCGTGGTGATGGCTTTTGACGAGCAGGGCCAGGCCGACACCTACGAGCGCAAAATCGAGATCTGCGAGCGGGCCTACCGCATCCTGGTGGACGAGGTGGGCTTCCCGTGCGAAGACATCATCTTCGACCCGAACATCTTCGCCATCGCCACCGGCATCGAGGAACACAACAACTACGCGGTGGACTTCATCAACGCCACCCGCTGGATCAAGCAGCACCTGCCGGGCGCCAAGGTGAGCGGCGGCGTGTCCAACGTGTCGTTCAGCTTCCGCGGCAACGAGCCGGTGCGCGAGGCCATCCACACCGTGTTTCTGTACCACGCCATCCAGGCGGGCATGGACATGGGCATCGTCAACGCCGGCATGGTCGGCGTGTACGACGACCTGGACCCCGAACTGCGCGAGCGCGTGGAAGACGTGGTGCTGAACCGCCGGCCGGACGCAACCGAGCGCCTGCTGGAGATCGCCGAAACCGTCAAAGGCGCGGCCAAGGACGATTCCGCCAAGTACGCCTGGCGCGCGCTGCCGGTGCGCGAGCGCCTGAAGCACGCGCTGGTGCACGGCCAGAACGAGTTCATCACTGAAGACACCGAGGAGATGTGGCAGGCCTTGCGCGCCGACGGCGGCCGCCCGCTGCACGTGATCGAAGGCCCGCTGATGGACGGCATGAACGTGGTGGGCGACCTGTTCGGCCAGGGCAAGATGTTCCTGCCGCAGGTGGTGAAGAGCGCCCGCGTGATGAAGCAGGCCGTGGCCCACCTGGTGCCCTACATCGAGGAAGAAAAGCGCCAGTTGGAAGCCGCCGGGGGCGACGTCAAGAGCAAGGGCAAAATCGTGATCGCCACCGTCAAGGGCGACGTGCACGACATCGGCAAGAACATCGTGACGGTGGTCTTGCAGTGCAACAACTTCGACGTGGTGAACATGGGCGTGATGGTGCCGTGCCACGAAATTCTGGCCAAGGCCAAAGAGGTGGGCGCTGACATCGTGGGTCTGTCTGGCCTGATCACCCCCAGCTTGGAGGAGATGCAGTACGTCGCGTCTGAGATGGAAAAAGACCCGTACTTCCGCGAGCGCGGCATTCCGTTGCTCATCGGCGGCGCCACCTGCAGCCGCGTGCACACGGCGGTGAAAATTGCGCCGAACTACAGCGGCCCGGTGGTCTACGTGCCCGACGCCTCGCGCAGCGTGGGCGTGGCGCAGAACCTGCTGGGGGAGGCCAAGCCCGCGTTCCTGGCCGAACTGACCGCCGACTACGACCAGGTGCGCACCCAGCACGCCAACAAGAAGCAGACGCCGCTGTGGCCGCTGGCCAAGGCACGCGCCAACAAAACCCCGTTGGACTGGGACGCCTACACCCCGGTAGCGCCCAAGTTCCTGGGCCGGCGCGTGTTCAAGAACTTCGACCTGGGTGAACTGGCCGCTTACATCGACTGGGGCCCGTTCTTCCAGACCTGGGATTTGGCCGGCCCGTACCCCGCCATTTTGGACGACGAGGTGGTGGGCGAGCAGGCCCGCAAGGTGTTGGCCGATGCCCAGGCCATGCTGAAAAAGATCGTGGACGGCCGCTGGCTGACCGCCAACGCGGTGGTGGGGCTGTACCCCGCCCACACGGTGAACGACGACGACATTGCGCTCTACACCGACGAGTCCCGCACCCAGGTGGCGCTGACCTGGCACGGCCTGCGCCAGCAGACCGAGAAGCAGGAAATCGATGGCGTGATGCGCCCCAGCCGCTGCCTGGCGGACTTTGTGGCGCCGCAGGCCACGGGCGTGGCCGACCACGTGGGCCTGTTCGCGGTGACGGCGGGCATCGGCGCTGACAAGCGCGCCGCCGCCTTCGAGGCCGCGCAGGACGACTACAACGCCATTCTGCTCAAGGCCCTGGCCGACCGACTGGCCGAGGCCTTTGCCGAATGCCTGCACCAGCGCGTGCGCACCGACCTGTGGGGCTACGCGCCACACGAAGACCTGGGCAACGACGAGCTGATTGCTGAAAAGTACCAGGGGATTCGCCCCGCGCCCGGCTATCCCGCTTGCCCCGACCACTCTGTCAAGCGCGCCATGTTCGACCTGCTGCAGTGCAGCGAGATCGGCATGGGTCTGACCGAGAGCCTGGCCATGACCCCGGCGGCCAGCGTGAGCGGGTTCTACATCGCCCACCCGGCCGCGACCTATTTCAACGTCGGCAAGATCGGCCACGACCAGCTGGCCGACATGGCCCGCCGCCGCGGGCTGCCCGAAGCCGAGCTGGAACGCCTGCTGGCGCCCAACCTCTGAACCGGCCGGGCCGCGTCTGACGGCCGGGGCCCGCCACGCACCGCACGCCGACCGGGTGCCGCAACCCGCGGTCCGGCCGGGTGGTGGCGGTCAGTGGCTGCAGTGGGCCCGCACCTCGTCGATGGTGGTCAGGCCCTGCAGCACCTTGAGGATGCCGTCCTGCCGCAGTGTGCGGAAATGGCCGGTGGCCATCGCGCTCTGCTGCAGCGCGTCGGACGGGGCTTTGGTCTGGATCAACCGGCGCAGGGTCGGGTCCACCGCCAGCCACTCGTGCACGCCGGCGCGGCCCTTGTAGCCCGACTGGTCGCAGGCCGGGCAGCCCGGCGCGTGGTGGCGCACCAGCTGGCCGCCCTGGCCGTGGCTGGCGATCCAGGCCGAGCGCAGGGCGTCGGCGTCGGGGCGCTGCGCGGCCGGGAAGCCGTGCAGGTAGTCCAGCAGCAGCTCCTCGGCCCAGGCGGCATCGGCCGGGGTGCTCTGCACACAGGCGCTGCACAGCCGCCGCACCAGGCGCTGGGCCAGCACGCCCAGCAGCGAGTCGGCGAAGTTGAACGGGTCCATGCCCATGTCCAGCAGGCGCACCACGGTTTCAGCCGCGCTGTTGGTGTGCAGGGTGGACAGCACCAGGTGCCCGGTCAGCGAGGCTTCGATCGCCACCTGCGCGGTCTCGGGGTCGCGGATTTCGCCGACCATGATCACGTCCGGGTCGGCCCGCAGGAAGGCGCGCAGGGCCTTGGCGAAGGTCCAGTCGATCTTGGGGTTGACCTGCACCTGGCGCAGGTCGGGGTTGCCGATCTCGATCGGGTCCTCGGCCGTCCAGATCTTGCGGTCCGGGGTGTTGATGTGCTGCAGGATGGAGTGCAGCGTGGTCGTCTTGCCCGAGCCGGTGGGGCCGACGCACAGCACCATGCCGTGCGGGCGCTCCACCGCTTCGCGCAAGGGACGCAGGTTGTCCGGGGTCAGGCCCAGCTGGTCCAGTGGCAGCGGTTTGGCCGAGGACAGCAGGCGCATCACCACGTCTTCGGCACCGTTGTGGGTGGGAATGGTGGCGACCCGCAGCTCCAGCCGGTGGTGCGGCGAGAACTTGGCGAAGTCGATCTTGCCGTCCTGCGGCTTGCGGCGCTCGGAGATGTCGAGCTCGCACATGATCTTGATGCGCCCGACCAGCGCCGCGCGGTAGGTGTGCGGCAGCTCCATGTAGGGCACCAGCCGGCCGTCCTTGCGCAGGCGGATGCGCACCTTGCGCTTGCTCGGGTGGGTCTCGATGTGGATGTCGGACGCCCCCTGGCTGTGCGCCTCGATGATGATGGTGTTGAGCAGCCGCACCAGCGAGTTGTCGGACTGTTCGATCTGACCCAGGGTGTCGGGCGACTCGTCGGCCATCTCCAGTTCCAGCGACTCCAGCAGCTTGTCGGAGGAGGTGGCGGGGGCTTCGGCGCCGGCCGGTGGGCTGGCCGGGCCGCCGTCCATGCCGAAGCGGGCGTAGGCCGCCGCGATGGCCTGGTTGTTCAGGGTGCCGCTGGCCAGCGCCGGCACCACCTTGGCCTGCAGGGTGAACTCCAGCTCGTCCACCATGCCGCGCCGCGACGGGTCTTCGGCCGCCACCACCAGCAGGCCGCTGCGCCACAGCAGCGGCACGACCTGGTGGCGCCTCGCCAGGTGCTGCGGCACGCGGCGCAGCGCCTCGGCGTCCAGGGGGAACTGGGCCAGGTCCACCACCGGGTAACCCATCTTGCGGGCCAGGGCCACGCGCAGGTCGGCGCGCGAGAGCTGGCCGCTCTGCACCAGCAGCTCGCCCAGCGGCACGCTGCGTTCAGACTTTTGCTTTTCCAGCGCGTCCTGCAACTGGCTGGGCGTGACCAGGCCGAGCGCGGTCAGCGCCTCGCCGATGCGCACCATGGGCATGCGCGACTGGGCGTCCAGCGCCTGCATCAGCTCTTCGGGTTTGACGATTTCCTGGATCACCAGGTAGTCGCCCAGCTTGCGGTTGCGCAGCGCTTCCTGGGTGCGCGCGGCCACCTCCACCTGTTCCGGCGTGACCGCCTGCTGCTCGACCAGCACCTGGCCAATGGCTTCGCCCAGCTGCAGCTGGGTGTAGGCCGCACGCGGCACGAACACGCGCTGCACCTCGTCCCATTCGTTGAGCGGCGTGAAGAGGAACAGGCCGCCGTCGTGCTCCAGGTGGCCCAGGGTTTCGCCGCGCACGGTTTGGCCGTCCTTGAGCGTCAGGCTGTAGGGCAGGCGGGGGCGGTACTCGAGCAGTTGCGAGTGGGCAAAGTCGGTCGTGTCGCTGGCGTCGGCCTGGGGCCGCAGTGGGGCGTCCAGGGTGATGCGGCGGAACATGTCGAAGCGCAGCGGCATGACCGCGCGCGACGGCGGCACCTGGATGTGGGCGGTGTGGGTGGCGGCGTCCAGCGCCACCAGCACGCAGGGCCGCACCTGGCCGTTGCTGCCTTCGACGCGGCAGGCCCAGCCCTCGGGCGGTGCCGGGGTTTCAGCGTAGCTGGGAAACGGGGGCGTGGGCCACGACAGCGGCGGCAGACCAGAACGGGTGTGGGCAAACGAACCGGAAAGCGGGGGCGCAGAGGTGTTCATGGGGGGCGGCGCCGGCACGGGGTGCCCGCGGGTCTGGACCAACGACGGAAGTACCTTTTTTATTATGCGTCACGCCCGCACCGGTCGGTACTGCAGGGCTTCGGCCATGTGCGGCACGTCGGTCTGGGGCTGTCCGGCCAGGTCGGCGATGGTGCGCGCCACCCGCAGCGCGCGGTGCATGGCGCGGCCCGACCAGCCCAGCCGGGTGGCGGCGTTGTGCAGCAGGGTCTGTGCTGCCGGGGTCAGGCCGACCAGGCGGTCCAGCGCGTCGCCCTGCAGCCGGTGGTTGGCGTGGCCCTGGCGCTGCAGGGCGCGCGCGCGGGCCGCCTGGACCCGGGCGCGCACCGCCGCGCTGGCTTCGCCCGGCGTGGCCGACAGCAGCGCTTCGGGCGGCAGCATGGGCACCTCGACGTGCAGGTCGATGCGGTCCATCAGCGGGCCACTGAGCTTGCCCTGGTAGCGGGCGATCTGGTCCGGGGTGCAGCGGCAGCGCTGGTGGCTGGCGCCCAGGTAGCCGCAGGGGCAGGGGTTCATGGCGCCCACCAGCTGGAAGCGGGCGGGGAAGTCGGTCTGGCGCGCCGCGCGCGAAATCCGGATCTGGCCGGTCTCCAGCGGCTCGCGCAGGGCTTCCAGGGCGGCCCGGGGGAATTCGGGCAGTTCGTCGAGGAACAGCACGCCGTGGTGCGCCAGCGAGATTTCGCCCGGTCGCGGTGGCGAGCCGCCGCCCACCAGGGCCACCGCGCTGGCGGTGTGGTGCGGCGCGCAGGTCGGGCGCTGGCCCCAGCGCGCCGGGTCGAAGCGGCCGGTCAGCGAGGCCACGGCCGCCGACTCCAGCGCCTCCACCTCGTCCATCTCGGGCAGCAGCCCGGCCAGACGCTGCGCCAGCATGGATTTGCCGGCGCCCGGTGGCCCGCTCAGCAGCAGGCTGTGCTGCCCGGCCGCGGCAATTTCCAGCGCCCGCCGCGCCGCGGCCTGGCCTTTGACGTCGGCCAGGTCTGGGCCGGTGCTGTGGCGCGCCGCCGGCGCCGCCTGGACCGCGCACCAGCCGTCGGGGTCGGGGGTCGCCTCGGCCGCGCCCAGGTGGTGCGCCACGTCGAGCAGGTGCCGGGCCCGGTAGACCCGCACCCCCGGTGCCAAGGCGGCTTCTTCGGCGCTGCCCGGGGGCAAGACCAGGGCGGTGGCGTCGGCCCCGCTGTGGCGCAGGGCCAGGGCCATGGGCAGGGCGCCGCGCACCGGGCGCAGTTCACCGCCCAGGGACAGTTCGCCGGCAAATTCGTGGCCCGCCAGGCGGCTGGGGTCGATCTGGCCGCTGGCGGCCAGGATGCCGACGGCGATCGGCAGGTCGAAACGGCCCGATTCCTTGGGCAGGTCGGCCGGCGCCAGGTTGACGGTGATGCGCTGCGACGAGGGCCATTCGAGCCCGGCGTTCTGGATCGCCGAGCGCACCCGCTCGCGGGCTTCTTTCACCTCGGTGTCGGCCAGCCCCACCAGCGTGAAGCTGGGCAGCCCGTTGGCCAGATGCACCTCCACGCACACCGGGTGCGCGTTCAGCCCCACCAAGGTGCGGCTTTGCACCAAACACAGTCCCATGTCGGCCTTCCTCCCTGTGGGCGCCGCCGCCGGGGCCTTTGCCGGCCCCTCGTTGAATTTGCACTAAAGTGGTGCATTGCGGCGGTGGCGCTGGAGAAAGTGTAACGAAAGCCCCGGCCGCGGCAAGCGCGGGGTTGGCACGCAATGTGCTTAGGGTCTTGCCGTGTCCGGTCGGCGTCCCACTTCAGTGGGCAAAGACCGGTTCCGACATCCGTTGCGGCAGCGCCCGGCGCCGTTCGCAGACACAGCAACCGAGGAATCCCGAAAGGCTGAACATGAAACTGGTCACTGCCATCATCAAACCTTTCAAGCTCGACGAGGTGCGCGAAGCGCTCTCGCTCATGGGCGTGCAAGGCATCACGGTCACCGAAGTCAAGGGCTTTGGTCGCCAGAAGGGGCACACGGAGCTTTACCGCGGCGCCGAGTACGTGGTCGATTTCCTGCCCAAGGTCAAGATCGAGGCCGCCGTGGCCGACGACCTGGTCGAGCGCGTGATCGAAGCCATCGAAGGCGCGGCCCGCACCGGCAAGATCGGCGACGGCAAGATCTTCGTCTTCCCGCTGGAGCAGGTGGTGCGCATCCGCACCGGCGAAACCGGCGCCGAAGCCCTTTGACCGATTCCATCCACCTTTCAAGAGCAACGAACATGAAAAAGTTCCTATTGAGCCTGTGCCTGGGGTTGGGCCTGACGTTTGGCGGTGTGGCTGCCATGGC
>NZ_JAAQQT010000685.1:1224-31106 GCF_011742065.1 Aquabacterium sp. A08 | reverse complement strand
AGGTCGATCGAATGCAACGGCTCAGAGAGCTGGGCTTGACGCCACCCCTGCTGTTGTTCATCGCAGCACTGCTGGCCACGCCCTGGGTGCTGTACGAGGTGGCGTTCTCACACGCCGAAAGTGAGGCCCGGCGCAACGCCCAGCAGTTCAGCCGCATCATGGCGACGGCCCGCTCCTACTACGCCACCAACGTGGCGGGTCGGGTGCTGGCCCACCACGGCGGCCCGGTGCGCCTGACGGAAAACTACCGCAACACCCCCGGCGGCATCCCCATTCCGGCGACCCTGTCCATCGAGCTGGGCGACCTGCTGCAACAAAACGCCCTGAACGACGGCTTCAGCACCGCCTTCCTGTCGGACCAGCCGTTTGCGTTCCGCCAGCGCCCGCCGCTGGACGACTTCCAGCGCGAGGCCCTGCAAGCGCTGCGCGCCGACACGACGCAACGCGAGTTCTGGCGGGTGGAACCGAACCCCCACGGCGGCAGCCGCGTGCGCCTGGCCATTCCCGTGCCCATGGAGGCCACCTGTGTGCAGTGCCACAACGGCCACCCCGACTCCCCCGTGCGCCACTGGAAAGTCGGCGACGTGCGCGGCATCCAGGACATCAGCGTCGGCGTGTCGCTCACCAAGCAAACCGGCGATTCCTGGCCCCTGGTCGCCTACCTGGTGTTTTTCGTGGGCTCGGCCGCGGCCGCGCTGCGCGAACACCACAAGGCCAACGCCCGGCTGCTGCAGGTCAACGAAGACATGCTGCTGTCGCGCAGCTACCTCGAAGACAGCGAGCACCAGCTCAAGCTCAAGGTCAACGAACTCAGCACCCTGACCACGGTCCTGCAGAAAGCCCCTTTTGGCATCACGATTGCCGACCCCCGGCAACCCGACATGCCGCTGATCTACGTCAACGAGGCCTTCCAGGCACAAACCGGCTACAGCGCCGACGAAGTGCTGGGGCGCAATTGCCGCTTTCTGCAAGGCCCCGACACGCACCCCGACAGCGTCGAGCAAATCCGCCAGGCGATCCGCCGGCAGGAGACCGCCGAAATCGAAATCCTGAACTACCACAAGTCGGGGGCCCCCTACTGGGTGCGGTTTCTGGTGTTCCCCAGCTACGACAGCGACGGCCGCTTGCTGCACTACATCGGCTGCCAGACCGATGTCACCGACCTCAGAAAGGCCGCCGAGGAGCGCGGCCTCATGGAAGCAGAGTTGCAGGAATCGCTCAAACTGGAGTCGCTGGGCCTGACCATCGCCGGCATCGCCCACGACCTGAACACCCCCATTGGGGTGGCGGTCACGGCCGCGTCGCTGGTGGACCAGCAGACCCGCAAGCTGCAGCAACTGCTGGACGTGGCCCCGCTGGACTGCGGCGCGGTGGCCAAGCTGACCGACTCCCTGGGCAAGTCGGCCCAGCTGATCGGCAACAACCTGCACAAGGCGGCCACCCTGGTGCGCAGCTTCAAGCAGACCACCGCCGATGCCTCGCGCAACGAATGGCGGGTGCTGCCGCTCAAGCCCTTCCTGGAAAGCCTGTTGCTGGCCGTCTCGCCGCTGGTGAAACGGGCCCAGTGCGTGGTGGACCTGCAATGCCCCGAAGGCCTGGCGCTGTACACCGAACCCGGCTCGCTGATGCAGGTGGTCACCAACCTGGTGGTCAACGCCACCCTGCACGCTTTCGAGGGCCGCGACCAGCGGCTGATCCGCCTGACCGTGAGCGCCGACGACAGTTGGGTCCACCTCGAGGTCAGCGACAACGGCAACGGCATGAGCGAAGACGCGCTGGCCAAGGTGTTCACCCCGTTTTTCACCACCCGCCGTCAGAGCGGGGGCTCGGGCCTGGGACTGTTTTCGTCGCGGCGCGCGGTGGAGGCGGTGTTGGGCGGGCGCATCGCCGTCGCCAGCGGCGCCGGCCAGGGCACCGCCTTCCGCATCCAGCTGCCGCGCACCCTGGCGGCCCCCGCCCGGCCCACCGCCTAACCCCCATCCCCGGAACCACACGCACCATGTCACCCCATGCCTGGACCCTGCTGCTGGTCGACGACGAGCCCAGCGTGCTCGAAGTCACCCAACTGGCGCTGGAAGATTTCGAGTTCAAAGGCAAGGGCCTGCGCATGCTCACCGCCACCAGCGCGGCCGAGGCACGGGCGGTCTTCGAGCGCGAGGGCGACATCGCCATGGCCTTGGTGGACGTGGTCATGGAAACCGAACACGCGGGGCTGGACCTGGTGCGCTACGTGCGCAACGAACTGGGCAACCAGGACACCCGCCTGGTCCTGCGCACCGGCAACCCCGGCGCGGCGCCGCCGCTGGAAATCATGCGCCACCTGGAGGTGGACGACTACAAGGAGAAGACCGAACTCACGGTGGAGCGGCTGCACATCACCGTGCTGACCGCGCTGCGGGCCTACCACAACATCAAGGCCAGCATGTCGAAAAGCCGGTTCGTGGCCAACATGAGCCACGAAATCCGCACGCCGCTCAACGCGATCATCGGCCTGTCCAGCCTGATGCTGCGCACCGAGCTCAACGCGCGCCAGCGCAACCACCTGGAAACCATCGAAAGCTCCGGCAAACACCTGCTGGGCGTGGTCAACGACATCCTCGACTTCAGCAAACTGGAGTCCGGCCGCGTCAAGCTGGAACGGCTGGACTTCGACCTGGAGGTGCTGCTCAACAACGTCATGTCCATGATCCTGTTCAAGGCCCAGGACAAGGGGCTGGAGCTGATCCTGGACGTGGAGCCCGACATCGAACGCCACCTGCGCGGCGACGCACAGCGGCTGTCGCAGGTGCTCATCAACTACCTGAACAACGCGGTCAAGTTCACCGAATCCGGGCACATCCAGATCCGCGCACGCCGGGTCGGCCCGCGCAACCCCACCTGGCAAAAACTGCGCTTCGAGGTGACGGACACCGGCATCGGACTGTCGGCGCAGGAGCAGAGCCGGCTGTTCCAGGAGTTTGAACAGGCCGACGCCAGCACCACGCGGCAATACGGCGGCACCGGCCTGGGCCTGGCGATTGCCCGCAACCTGGCCGAGCTGATGGGCGGCGAGGTGGGCGTGGACAGCCAGAAAGGCCACGGCTCCACCTTCTGGTTCACCGCCGTGCTGGAACACGCCTCCAACAGCCACGCGCGCAGCCTGGTGCCGGACGAACACCTCTGGGGCCAGCGGGTGCTGGTGGCCGACGACAACCACGCCACCCGCCAGTTGCTGGAACAAAAGCTGACGCGGATGCACTTTGCGGTGAGCACCGTGGCCAACGGCCAACAAGCGGTGCAAATGGTGCAGCAGGCCGACGCCGCGGGCAAGCCCTTCCGGCTGGTGTTCATGGACTGGCGCATGCCGGAGCTGGACGGCATCAACGGCGCGCGCGCCATCCGGACGCTCCAGTTGCAGCAAGCGGCGCCCTATGTGCTGTGCATCACCGGCGCGGGCCACGACAACCTCGAAGCCGAGGCGCGGCAGGACGACTTCGACGGCATCCTCATCAAACCCGTGACCACCGAGCAGCTGTTCGACGCCGTCATCGAACAGCTGGCCAAACCGGGCCAGGCCCTGGCCCACCGCGCCGAACCGCTGGCGGCCCGCCCCGACTGGGCGCCGGCCTGGACCGCCCAGCTCGCGGGCCGGCGGGTGTTGCTGGTGGACGACGACCGCCTGTACCGCCAGATCGGGGCCGAGCTGCTCAAACTCGCCGGCATGGCGTGCGACCTGGCTGCCCACGGCGCCGAGGCCCTGGAAAAACTGGCCCTGACCCCTTACGACCTGGTCTTGCTCGACATCCACATGCCGGTCATGGACGGCCACGCCACCGCCCAACAGATCCGGCTCAACCCCTTGTACGGCAACCTGCCGGTGATCGCCATGACCGCGGGCGTGTTCCCCCAAGGGGACACCTCCTGGCTCAGCAGCGGTTTCAACGACCTGATCCACAAACCCATCGTCCCCGAAAAGCTGTACGTCAAGCTGCAGCAATGGCTGCCCGCGCCCGGCACGCCCGAGGGCGACCCAGCCGCCCTGGCATGGGACACCCCGCTGGACGAGGACCTGGCGGCGGTGCTGGTGCGCATGGGGGGCTTGCTGGAACTGGGCGACGCCGACGCGCTGGACCTGCTCAACCACCACGGCGAGCGCTTGCGCCGGGCCCTGGGCTCGGCTTTTTCGGCATTCCGCACGGCCGCCGAGGCCTACGAATTCGAGCGCGCCCACCAGCTGCTGCGCGAGGCCCTGGCCCGGCGCCAGGCTCGGGGTTAGTCCCTATGCCCAAACACGGTGCGTCTGCCTAAAATCATGGCACTCGCAGGCGCCGGCTCAACCCGGCACCGCACCGCGAGAGGACCGAGGAGACACCAACTCAAACAACAGACATCCAGCGTCCCCAGGGATGCCATGTACACCGCGCCGACCCCTGGGTCGGCGTTTTTTTGGGTCCGCGCGGTTCAGGCGCGCACGTCGAGCAGGCGGCCCAGGGTGTCGTCGGCGGTCTGCAGCACCCGCAGGTTGGCCTTGAAGGCGTAGGTGGCGGACTTTTGCGCCACCAGGTCCTGCGCCAGGTCGGCGCCGGGCTGCAGGGCCTTGTCCACCCGGGTGCTCACCCCGCCGGCCGGAGCGGCGCTGGCCTGCACCACGTCGCGGCGGTAGCCCTCGGTCTGGGCGTTGGCCACGTTGTTGGCGGCCGCGTTCAGGCGCAGCTGCGCCGATTGCAAGCCGCTGGAGGCAATGGAGGTCAGGCTGTTCATCGGGTCACTCGTTCGGGTCCGTTCAGTGTACGCGGCCGGCCCACGGCCTGTCAGCCGCGGCCGGACGGACGGCACGGGCCTCAGCGCCGGCGGGCGAGCAGCGCGTGCAGCACAATGGCGCCGAAGGTGGCGGTCCCGATGCCGCCCAGCGCAAAGTCGCCGAACTTCAGGGTGTAGTCACCCGTGCCCAGCACCAGGGTGATGGCGGCCACCAGCAGGTTTTTGTTGTCGGAAAAGTCCACCTTGTTGTCCACCCAGATCTTGGCGCCGGCGATGGCGATCAGGCCGAACACCACGATGGACACGCCGCCCATGACCGCCAGCGGAATGGCCTGGATGACGGCGCCGAACTTGGGGCTGAAGCCCAGCACGATGGCCATGCAGCCCGCCACCAGGAAGATGGCGGTGGAGTAGATCTTGGTCGCGGCCATGACGCCGATGTTCTCGGCGTAGGTGGTCACGCCGGTGCCGCCCGCGCTGCCGGCCACCATGGTGGCCAGGCCGTCGCCCATGAAGGCGCGGCCCATGTACACGTCCAGGTTCTGGCCGGTCATGGCCGTCACCGCCTTGATGTGGCCCAGATTTTCCGCCACCAGGATGATGGCGACCGGGGCGATCAGCAGCATGGCGTGGCCGCTGAACACCGGCGCGCTGAAGCTGGGCAGGCCGATCCAGGCCGCGTTGGCGATGCCGCTCAGGTCCAGCGGCTGGCCCAGGCCCAGGCCGTTGGTCAGCACCGCATAGACCACACTGGCCACGATCAGGCCCATCAGGATCAGCAGGCGCTGCACCATGCCGCGGGTGAACACCGCCACCAGCGCCACGCTCACAAAGGTCACGCCCTGCATCCAGGCGTCGAAGCCGGTGGGCGCCATGTTCTTGATCGGGATGTGCGCCAGGTTCAGGCCGATCACCGCCACCACCGAGCCGGTGACCACCGGCGGCATGAAGCGCTCGATCCAGCCGGTGCCCACCGCCTGCACGATGGCCCCGATGACGAAGTACAGCGCCCCGCAGGCGATGATGCCGCCCAGCGCCACCCCGATGTTCGCATTGGGCCCCGGCCCGGCGTAGCCGCTGGCCGCGATCACCACCCCAATGAAGGCGAAGCTGGAGCCCAGGTAGCTGGGCACCTTGCCGCCGGTGACCAGGAAGAACAACAGCGTGCCCAGGCCGCTCATCAAAATGGCGACGTTGGCGTCAAACCCCATGAGGATGGGCGCCAGCACCGTGGCGCCGAACATGGCGATGAGGTGCTGCACGCCCATGACGGCGGTTTGCGGCCAGGGCAGGCGCTCGCCCGGCCCAATGACGCCGCCGGCCTGCAGCGCCGCGTCGGATTTTTCTGTCCAGTGGAACATGGGGTTTTCCCCTCCTCGGTGGTTGATGGGTGGCGAGATTCTGCCCGTTTGCACCAGCCTGGGGCAAGTTTCGCGTCAGCCTTGACGCCAAGGCGATAGTGAACGCCCCCGCCGTGCGAATAATGGGGCCACCGGAGACACCCATGACCGCCCCAGCACACGCCCCCTACATTCCCCAGATCCGCCTGTACCAGGACTGGCTGCGCGAGCAGCGCGGCCTCGCCTTTGCCGACTACGACGCGCTGTGGCGCTGGTCCACCACCGACCTGCCCGGCTTCTGGCAAAGCATCTGGGACTATTTCCAGATGCAGTCGCCCACGCCGCACACCGCGGTGCTGGAGGGCGGGCCCATGCCGCACTTCCGCTGGTTCCCCGGGGCACACACCAACTACGCGCACCAGGTGCTGCGCCACGCCGCGCCGGCCCACGCCGCCGGGCAGCCCGCCATCGTCAGCGAGGACGAGCGCGGCCGCGTGCGCACCCTGAGCTGGCCCGAACTGCGCCGGCAGATCGCCTCGCTGGCGCTGGCGCTGCAAGACATGGGGGTGCAGCGCGGCGACCGCGTGGCCGCCTACCTGCCCAACGTGCCCGAAACGGCGGTGGCCTTCCTGGCCTGCGCCAGCATCGGCGCCGTCTGGAGCGTGTGCGCGCCCGACATGGGCACCGCCGCCGTGCTCGACCGCTTCCAGCAGATCGAGCCCACCGTGCTGATCGCCGCCGACGGCGTGCACTACGGCGGCAAGCCGCTGGACCGTTCCGCCACGGTGGGCGAATTGCGCACGGGCCTGCCCAGCGTGCGGCAGCTGGTGGTGCTGCGCACGCCTTACGCCGCCGAACGCGTGGCCGGCGCCGCCGACTTCGAGGCACTGACCGCCCGCGACAACGCCGCCACCGCCGCCTTCGAACCCGACTGGCTGCCTTTCGAGCACCCGCTGTGGGTGGTGTATTCCAGCGGCACCACCGGCCTGCCCAAACCCATCGTGCATGGGCACGGCGGCATCCTCATGACCATGCTGGCGGCCAAGATCCTGCACAACGACATCGGCCCCAGCTACGCCCCCAACAGCTTCGGCGAGCGCTTCCACTGGTACAGCTCCACCGGCTGGGTGATGTGGAACGCCCAGGTGGCCGGCCTGGCCGGCGGCACCACCATCGTCCTGTACGACGGCAACCCCGGCGGCAGCAAGGACCACCCCGACTGGCACGTGCTGTGGCGCTTCGCGGCGCGGCACCGGGTCACCTTCTTCGGCGCCGGCGCTGCCTACTACGCCAACTGCATGAAAGCCGGCGTGGACCTGCCGGCCCTGCAGGCCGAAGGCTTCGACCTGCGCCGCATCCGCGCCCTGGGCGTGACCGGCTCACCGCTGGCCGAAGACGTGCAACGCTGGGGCAGCGCCCAGTTCGACGCGCTGGGCACCACCATGGTGGGCCCCGCCGGGCCGTCCCAAGGGGCGAAGGCCCCCTCGGGGGGCAGCGAACCCCGTGGGCGTGGGGGCCCGATCTGGTGGTGCAACATCTCCGGCGGCACCGACTTCTGCGGCGCCTTCATCGGCGGCCACCGCGAACTGCCCCAGGTGCCGGGCCAGATGCAGTGCCGCCAGTTGGGCTGCGCGGTCGAGGCCTGGAGCGAAGACGGCCGCCCCCTCATCGGAGAGGTGGGCGAGCTGGTCTGCACCCAACCGATTCCGTCGATGCCGCTGTACTTCTGGAACGACGAGGGCAAACAACGCTACCTGTCGAGCTACTTCGACATGTACCCCGGCGTCTGGCGCCACGGCGACTGGCTCAAGATCGGGGCCGACGGCGGCTGCGTCATCTTCGGCCGCTCCGACGCGACCATCAACCGCCACGGCCTGCGCATGGGCACCAGCGAGATCTACGCCGCCGTCGAAGCCCTGCCCGAGGTGATGGACAGCCTGGTGGTGGACCTGGAATACCTGGGCCGCGACAGCTACATGCCGCTGTTCGTGGTGCTGCGCCCCGGCGTGGACTGGAACGACGCGGTGCGCGAGCGCATCGCCGGCGCCATCCGCAACGCGCTGTCGCCGCGCTTTGTGCCCGACGAGATCGTGCCGGTGGCCGAAATTCCGCGCACGCTCAGCGGCAAGAAGCAGGAGCTGCCGATCAAGAAGCTGCTGCTGGGCCAACCGCTGGACAAGGTGGTGAACCGCGACGCCATGGCCAACCCGGGCTGCCTGGGCTGGTACGTGGCCTTTGCCCAGCAGCACCTGGCGCACGCGGCGGCCCATCCCGCGGCACACCCCGCGGCCTGAACGCGCGGCTCAGGCCGGCGGCCACCAGGTCGGCCGCCCCAGGCCCGCGGAAGCCGGGGCGCGCCAGACCCAGCGCGCCGCGGCGGCCACGCTGTCGATCAGCGGCACCGGCACCCGCGGCTGCATGACTTCGGCCAGGCCCGCCAGCCCGGCCCCGCCGACGACGATGGCGTCCACCCGGTGGCGGTCCAGCACCCGGGCGCAGGCCGCCACCAGCAGGTCCTGCGCGGCCTGCGGGTCGGCGCGCAACTCGGCCCCGCTCAGGGCCACGGTCTCGATGGCCGCCACCCGGTCGCCCCCGGCCAGGGCCGGCAACAGACGCTGCAACATCGGCCGCCAGGCGTGCCCGCCGGTGACGATGCCGACCCGCCCGTGGACCGCGGCTTCGGCCACCGCCGCCTCGGCCAGCCCGGTCACCGGGCAGGCGGCGCGTTCGCGCAGGGCCAGCAGGCCCGGGTCGCCGAAGCAGGCGATCACGATGCCTGCGGGCGCCGGCCCGGCGGCGCTGGCGCGTTGCCACGCGTCCAGCGTGGCGTGGGCGGCCACGGCGTAGCTGGTTTCACAGGCGATGTAGGGCGCCCCGAAGCGGGCGGTCACGGCCTGCACCCGCACCCCCAGCGGGCCGGCCGCGACCAGGTGCTCGGCCACCGTGTCGGTGATGGCCGCGGTGGTGTTGGGGTTGATGAGCAGCAGCGTGCGCGTCATGACCGGCTCACAGGCCCAGCAACTCGGCCAGCTCGCCGCTGGGCGGCGCGTCGGTGGGAAACACCAGGCTGGCTTCGATGCGCTGCAGGTGCTCGCGCATCAGCCGCGTGGCCTCGGGCGCGATGCGCAGGCGGATGGCCTGCAGCAGGGCGCGGTGCTCGTCGCAACCGCAGGCCGCGGCGTGCTGACGAGGCGCCCCGCCGCTCGGCCCATAGGCCATGAGGATGAGCGAGGTGCGCGACACCAGCTCGCGCAAAATGCGCCCCAGCGTGGCCTGCCCCGACACCGCGGCGATGCGCAGGTGGAACTCGCCCGACAGGCGGATGGCGCGCTGCAGATCGCCCTGGGCACGGGCCGCCTCTTCGGCCTCGATCAGGCCGCGCAAACCGGCGATGTCGCCGTCGCTGGCGCGCACCAGAAACCGCTCCACCAGCGTGGGTTCGATCAGGCAACGCGCCTCGAACACCTCCTGCGCCTCCTGCGGCGTGGGCTCGGCGATCACGGCGCCGCGGTTCGGGATCAGCGTCACCAGGCGCTCGCTGGCCAGGCGCGCCAGCACCGGCCGGATGCGGGTGCGCGACACCCCGAACGCCGCCGCCAGCTTGTCTTCCACCAGCCGGGTGCCCGGCGGCAGGCGGTGGTCCAGCACCGCCGAGACGATGCGCTCGTGCATCTCGGCATCGGACAGGGCCACGGGCGCGCTGTCGACGTCGCTCATCGGGCGGCCCCCTTCTGGCGCTGGCGCAAGGCCCAGGTCGCCGCCATGGCCAGCCCCATGACCGCGAACGACACCACCGTGGTCAGCGTGCCCAGCGCGTAAATGGCCGGCGTGGTGACGGTGGTGGTCAGGCCCTGCAGTTCCAGCGGCAGCGTGTTGACGTCGCCAATGGCCTGCGAGGTGCGGGCGATTTCGTCCCAGCTGAGGGTGAAGCCAAACATGCCGACGCCGATGGCCGAGGGCGCGATCAGCGGCAGCACCACGTGGCGGAAGGTCTGCCAGGGCGTGGCGCCCAGGTCGCGCGCGGCCTCCTCGTAGGCCGGGTTGAAGCGGTTGAACACCGCGAACATGATGAGCAGGCCGAAGGGCAGCGTCCACGTCAGGTGCGCGCCCAGGGCCGAGGTGAACAGGCCCAGGCTGGTGTTGAAGGATTCCAGGTATTCGGTCATCTCCCAGTGCTCGAACACGCTGCGCAGGGCCGTATCGATGAGACGGAACTGCAGGCCGATGCCCAGCGACACCACGATGGACGGCATGATCAGGCTGGCCACGGTGACGTAGAACAGCGCGTTGCCGCCGCGCAGCCGCTTGCGGAAGGCCAGCGCCGCCAGCAGCGACAGCCCCACCGTCAGCACCATCACCGTCACGCCCAGCGCCAGCGAACGCTTGAAGGCCGCCCCAATGTCCACCACGCCCAGGCCCTCGGCCAGCTGGCGGTACCAGTGCAGCGACACGCCGCGCATCGGGAAGGTCAGGCCGCCCTCGGGGCCCTGGAAGCTCAGGGCAAAGATGGTCAGCATCGGGCCGTACAGGAACAGCACGAACAGGCCAAACACGGCGGCCAGCGGCCAGAAGCCGGGCGCACGGGGTTCGCGGAAACGGGCCATGTCACAGCTCCTTGCGGATGTCGACCACGCGGGTCAGGCCCCAGACGATCATCAGCACCGTCAGCAGCAGCACCACCGCGTTGGCCGCGGCCAGCGGGAACTGCAGGTACGAGGTCTGCACCTGGATCATCTTGCCGATGGAGGCGATCTGCTGCCCGCCCATCACGCCCACGGTGACGAAGTCGCCCATGACGATGGTGACGATGAAGATGGAGCCGATCAGGATGCCGGTGCGCGACAGCGGCACCACCACGTGCCACAGCGTCTGCCAAGGGCTGGCGCCGGCGTCCTTGGCGGCCTCCAGCAGCGAGCGGTCGATGCGCATCATGGAGTTGAAGATGGGCACGATCATGAACATGGTGTAGAGGTGGACAAAGGCCAGCAGCACCGAGAAGTTGGAAAACAGCAGCCAGTCCAGCGGGCCGTCGGTCAGGTGCAGGCCTTGCAGGCCCTGGTTCACCAGGCCGTTGCGGCCCAGCAGGGGCACCCACGAGATCATGCGGATGACGTTGGACGTCCAGAACGGCACGGTGCAGAGCACGAACAACAGGGTCTGCATGTCGGGCGAGCGCACGTGGAAGGCCAGGAAATAGGCCAGCGCGAAGCCCAGCACCAGGGTCACGGCCCAGGTCAGCAGGGTGAACTGCAGGGTGGACAGGTAGGTGGAGAGGGTGACGCAGAAGTCGCCGTGCTCGGTCAGGCGGCTGCAGCCCTCCCACATCGACACGTAGTTGCGCCAGGTGAAGGCGGGCAGCAGCTCGTAGTCGTTGAAGTCCCAGAAGCTGACCATGACGACCAGCCCCAGGGGGACGAGAAAGAACACCAGGAACACCGCCGAAAACGGCAGCGCCTGCCACCAGGGGTGCAGCCCGGTGTGGGCGCGTGGGGGTTTCGCGGCGGTGCTCATGCGGGCCTCAGACCGTCAGGCGGCGACGAACTCGTTCCACTTGCGCACCATGTACTCGTTCTCGTCCATGATGGCGTTCCAGCAGGCGATGCCGCCCATGCGCTGTTCGTAGCTGCCGCCGTCGCGCACCGCGCCCTTCTTGGCCAGCACGTCGCCGTTGGGGCTCTTGATGTCCTGGGTGGCGGCTTTGCCTTCCATCCAGTAGGCCCATTCGTAGGCCTCCATCTTGGCCTTGGCGGTGTCGAGCACGGCGCTGTAGTAGCCCTGGCGGTTCAGGTAGGCGCCGGCCCAGCCGTCGAGGAACCAGTTGATGAACTCGTAGGCCGCGTCCTGCTTCTTGCCCGACAGGGTCTTGGGCAGGCCAAAGCCGGCGGCCCAGGCGCGGTAGCCCTCTTTCAGCGGCTGGAAGGTGCAGTCGATGCCCTTGGTGCGCACCGCCGTCACGGCCGGGCTCCACATGGACTGGATCACCACCTCGCCCGAGGCCATCAGGTTCACGCTCTCGTTGAAGTCCTTCCACAACGAGCGGAACTGGCCGGCCTTCTTGGCTTCGATCAGTGTCTTGATGGTGAGGTCGATCTCCTTCTTGGTCATGTTGCCCTTGTCGGGGTACTTGTACAGGCCCATGGCCTCCACCACCATGGCCGCGTCCATGATGCCGATCGACGGGATGTTCAGGATCGCCGCCTTGCCCTTGAACTCGGGGTTCAGCAGTTCGGCCCACGAGGAGATGGGGCGCTTGATCAGGTCGGGGCGGATGCCCAGGGTGTCGGCGTTGTAGACGGTGGGGATCAGCGTCATGAACTGGGTCGGCGCGCTGGCGAACTTCTTGGCGCTGGGCGATTCGAGGTACATCACCTTCTTCGGCGCGGTGCCCTGGTCGCCCACCTTCTTGCCGGCGACTGCGCCCTGGGTGAACAGGGGGGTGATCTTGTCGGCGTGCTTGATGCGCTTGCTGTCGATGCCCAGCAGGTTGCCGCTGGGGATGATCTTTTTCAGCGAGAAGTACTCGGTGTCGATCAGGTCGAAGCTGTTGGGCGCGGTGATGGCGCGCTTGGTGACCTCGTCGGTGGTCACGGCCACGTACTGGATCTTGATGCCGGTGTCGGCCTCGAATTTTTCGGCGATGGCCTTGTCCTGGTTCACCGCGGTGCCGAGGTAGCGCAGCGTCACCTTTTCCTGCGCATGGATGGCCGGGAACATGCCGCTGGCCAAAATGGCGGCGGCGCCCTTGAGCAGTTGGCGGCGCTGGGGTTCGGCGCTCGGGGTGTCAACGGTGTTCGACATGGACAAAACTCCTGGTGGGATGAAAAAACCTGAAGCCGTCAGGCGGCGGTGGGGGAAAACGCTTGAACAACGCTTCAATGCGCGGCCAGGCGGTGCGCCTGTTCCGGCCGCCACGACACCCAGACCGGCTGGCCCGGTTGCACCGGCTGGCGCTGGAACTCGGCCTCGGACAGGCTGACCTGGATGCTGCGGGCCGCCCCGGTGCCTGCCCCGGCCTCGATGCCGAGCAGCACGTAGGTGCCCTGGTACTCGATGTCGCACACCTGGCCGTGGGCGTGCGGCTGGCCCGCGGTGGCATCGGCGCTCAGGTGCAACGCCAGCCGGTCGGCGCGCACGGCCACGCGGCCACCGGTGGCGGCGTCGTCGAACACGTTGTGCCCGCCCATGAAGCTGGCCACGAATTCGGTCGCCGGGGCGTTGAACACCTCGCGCGGGCTGGCCGCCTGTTCGATGCGGCCGTGGTTCATCACCACCATCTGGTCGGCCAGGGCCATGGCCTCTTCCTGCGAATGGGTGACGTGGACGAAGGTCAGCCCCAGTTCGCGCTGCCAGCTGCGCAGCTCGGCGCGCATCTGCACCCGCAGGAAGGGGTCCAGCGCCGACAGCGGCTCGTCCAGCAACAGCACCTGCGGCCGGGTGATGAGGGCGCGCGCCAGCGCCACGCGCTGCTGCTGCCCGCCCGACAGTTCACCCGGCTTGCGCTGCGCCAGGTGGCCCATGGCGACGCGCTCCAGCAGGTCCTGCGCCTGGGCGCGGCGCTCGGCCGTGCCCACGCCGCGCATCTTCAGGCTGAAGGCCACGTTGTCCAGCGCGCTCAGGTGCGGGAACAGGGCGTAGCTCTGGAACATCATGGCGGTGCCGCGCTCGGCCGCCGGCAGGTCGGTGATGTTGCGCCCGGCCAGCAACACGTCGCCGCTGCTGACGGTTTCGTGCCCGGCGATCATGCGCAGGGTGGAGCTTTTGCCGCAGCCCGACGGCCCCAGCAAGCAACAGTAGCTGCCGGCCGGAATGCGCAGGTCGATGCCATCGACCGCCACGGCGGCGTGGTCGTAGCGCTTGGTCAGCGCGATCAGTTCCAGCGAGGAAGAAGCGGGGGCGGTGGGGCTCATGCCCAGGGTGATGCAACCCCCGTGCCAGGTTTGTATGCAATCGAATCCACAGATTGCATACAAAATTCAGCGCAACGGTGCACAGTTTTGGGCGCGCTGCGCGGCCCTGGTGCGTTGCGCGCACCCGCCTGGGTGGCCGGTCGCGGGCCTCAGCCCTTGCGGCTGACCAGCACGATGCCCACCGCCACGCCCAGCAAGGCCAGCACCAGCTGCACGGTCAGGGGCTCGCCCAGCAGGCCGACCCCGAACAGCAGCGCGAACACCGGTGTGAGAAACACGAAGGTGGACATCTGCGTGGCCGGGTAGTGGCGCAGCAGCCACATCCAGGTCAGGTAGCTGGCGAAGGCGCCCACCGCGGTCTGCAGCGCGATGGAGCCCCAGGCCAGACCGGAATAGTCGAAACGCCAGGGTTCGCCCAGCGCCAGCGACAGCAGCGGCGCCACCGCCGCCGTCACCGCCACCTGGTAGAACAGGGTTTTTTCGGCGCTGGCCTGGGCCAGCCGGCTGGTGCGGATGACCAGCGTGGTCAGGCCCCACATCGCGCCCGCGGCCAGGGCGATGGCGTCGCCCATGAGCTGGGTGCGGGTGGAGTGGGCAAAGCCCTCGCTGAAGGCCACCGCCACCGACACAAACGCCAGCAGCAGGCCCACCCACTGCACCGCGCGCAGCCGTTCGCTGGGCACGAAGCGCGGCAGCAGCAGCGCCACCACAAACGGCGAGGTGTAGAGGAACACGGTCAGCCGCGAGGCGGTGGTGTACTGCAGCCCGAGGTAGATGCCGGCAAATTCGCCGGCGAACAGCAGCCCGGCCAGCAGGCCGGCGGCCAGGGTGCCGTCGCGCGCGAACAGCGGCACCCGGCGCCAGGCGCACCAGATCCCCAGCAGCGCGGTGGCGCCGGCAAAGCGCAGGCTGGCCTGCCACAGCGGCGGCACCTCGGCCACGGTGGTCTTGATCAGGATCTGCTGGAAGCCCCAGAAGGCGCAGCACACCAGCAGCAGGCCCACGGCCAGCCGGTCCAGGTGGGGCTTGCGCGCGGCGGGGCTCACAGCGGGTGTTCGGTGTAGAACTGGCCGCCGTGGTAGAGCAGCGGTGGCGTGTCGGTGCGGTGGCTGCAGCGCTCCACCTCGCCGACGAAGATGATGTGGTCACCCTCTTCGTAGCGGCTGCGGTTGAGGCACTCGAACACCGCCACCGCGCCGTCGAGCAGCGGCACGCCGGCGGCGCCCTCGGTGTAGGGCACGCCGTCCCAGCGGTCCACGCCCTTGCTGGCGAAGCGCAGCGCCAGCTCGCGCTGCTGCGCGCCCAGCACGTTGATGGCGTAGTGGGTGCCGGCCTGGAACGCCGGCATCGACGCCGACTGGCGCGACAGGCTCCACAGCACCAGCGGCGGGGCCAGCGAGACGGAGTTGAAGGAATTGGCGGTCAGGCCGACCAGGGCGCCGTCGGGCGAACGGGCGGTGACGATGGTCACCCCCGTGGCGAAACGGCCCAGGGCGGCGCGGAAACTCGCGGTCGTGGGAATCTGCATCCCCGCGATTGTGCCGGCTCTCAACGACCCGTGCTGGCGGGCAGCAACACCTCGACCCGGTCGCGGCCCAGGCGCTTGGCCTGGTACAGCGCGCGGTCGGCCAGCATCAGCAGGGTGTCGGCGCCCATGCCGGGCACCGGCACCTCCGACGCCACGCCGGCGCTCACCGTGACCACCCCGTGCGGGCTGACCACGTGCGGCAGCCCTTCGGCGCGCACCGCGTCCACCACCTGCTGGGCCAGGCGCAGGGCGCCGCCCAGGTCGGTGTCGGGCAGGATCATGCCGATTTCCTCGCCACCGTAGCGGCAGACCACGTCGCGCGGGCGCTGGCCCATGGACTCGATCAGGCCGGCCACGGTTTTCAGGCAGGCGTCGCCACGCTGGTGGCCGTAGCTGTCGTTGTACTGTTTGAAGTGGTCGATGTCGAACAGCACCAGGCTCAGCCCCTGGCGTTGGCGCAGGGCGTGGCGCCACTCGCGGTCCAACATGGCGTCGAAATGGCGGCGGTTGCCGATGTCGGTCAGCGCGTCCACGTGGGCCATGGCGTGCATGCGTTCGGCCTGCTGCTTGAGCAGGCGCTCGCGCGCCACCGCCGGGCTCACGTCGGTCACCTGCACCAGCACGTAGCGCTGGCCCACCTCCTGGGCCATGGCGTTGCCCATGGGCACGATCTGGATGGACTGCTTGAGCCGCACCGGCTCGGCCGCCGACAGCGACGGGTGGAACAGCGGCAGCGGCGACAGGTGCAGGGTCTCGGACAGCACCGCCGGAAAGCCGGTGCGCAGGGCCTCGGTCAGGGCACGTGCCAAGTGGCTGCCGGCCAGTTCGGGGAACACCGCCAGCAGCGGCTGGCCCTGCAGTTCGTCGGCGCTGCGGCGGGCGCGCCGCAGCAGCCAGGGGTTGGCAAACACCACCCGCTGCTGCGCGTCCAGCACCAGCAGGCCCGACTGCACGTTGCCCAGCACCCAATCGGCCCAGGGGCCCAGACAGGGGCGCGGGGCCGCGTGGGCGCAAGCCGTCATGCCCCGGCCTCCAGCCGGCGGATGAAGTCGGCCACCTTGGCCTCCAGCCGACCGCTGGACTGCATGTCCAGCAAAAAGGCCAGGTGGCCCACGATGCTGCGGGTGGCGATCTCGAAACGCACCTGCAGGCTCAGCAGCGGCTCGCTGACCGACTCGTTGGCCAGCAGCACGTCGGACAGCACGCCCAGCTCCACCTCGGGCAGGCTGCCGTCGAAAGCGATGCCCAGCGCGTCACCGACGCTGGCCACCACCGAGTTGAGCAGGATGTTGCCGATCTCGGCCAGCGCCTCCTGCTCCATCTCGCCCAGCTGTTCCAGCGGCAGCACGTCGCCGACCATGATCTGCACCAGCTGCAGGCTGTGCTCGGCCGGGAACATCAGCACCGCGTCGGTGACGATTTCGCCGTGGAAGCCTTGTCGCACCGCGCTGATGCGGCGGTCGCCGTCGGCCCCGAGCTGGCGCACCACCTCGGCCTTGGGCAGCAGCTGCACGCGCGGGATGCTCAGTTGCACCGCCTCGCCGGCCAGCTGGCTCAGGGCGTCGGCGGCCTGCCCCACCCCGAGGTTGAACAGCTCGGCCAGGGCGTCCAGCTCCAGTTCATTCAGGGTCATGGCCGCGCCGCGAAGTGCTCAACCACCTGCTGGATGGCCGCCTCGGTCACCGGTTTTTGCACGAACTTCACGCCCATGCCGGCGGCGCGCTCGCGGCTGCTTTCTTGGATGTTGGCCGTCAGCATGGCGATGCGGGCCTCGGGCAGCAGCGCGCGCAGCCGTTCGGCCGCCTCGAAACCGCTGATGCCGGGCATGTTCACGTCCATGGTCACGAAGTCGGGCCGCAGCTGCGGCGCCAGGGCCAGGGCCTCGTCGCCGGTGGTGGCTTCGAACACCTCCCAGTCGGGCCGCAAGCTGGCCACCTTGCCTTTGATGATCATGCGGGAGACGCGGCTGTCGTCCACCACCAACAATCGATTGCCCACGCGCTGCCTTTGTGTCTGTGCCGGTCCCTGCCCGTTGGGGGCAGCCCAGCAAATCTGCCATTTTGGGGCACAAGCACCGAAAACCCCCACAAAAATGTGCAAAGTCCCAGTGTCTTTCTCCGGTATCCCAGGAGGTTTGTGGGGTCATTGCGACAGCGGCCGCAGAGCGCCCGTGTGCAACGCGGCCCAGTAGCGGTCCAGCTCCTCGCGCACCACCGGCATCAGCAGGTACAGGCCGATGATGTTGGCCAGCGCCATGGCAAAAATCATGGCGTCGGAAAAATCGATCACCGGCCCCAGCCCCATGCTGGCGCCCACCACCACCCCCGCCAGGAACAGCGCCTTGAACACGCCTTCGCTGAGCGGCCCCTCGCCCAGCAGGTAGGTCCAGGCCTTGAGGCCGTAGTACGACCAGGTGATCATGGTGGAGTAAGCGAACAGCACCACCGCCAGCGCCAGCACCCACGGGAACCAGGCCACCGCGCTGCCAAAGGCACGCGAGGTCAGGGCCACGCCCTGCGCCCCGCCGGCCAGGGCGGTGGGGCCCTGGGCGTCCACGTGCCCGGTGACGACGATGACCAAGGCCGTCATGGTGCAGATCACCACCGTGTCGATGAACGGCTCCAGCAGTGCGGCCAGGCCCTGCGAGACCGACTGGTCGGTCTGCACCGCCGAGTGCGCGATGGCCGCCGACCCCACCCCCGCTTCGTTGGAAAACGCCGCCCGCTTGAAGCCCTGGATCATGGCGCTCACCACCCCACCGGCCACGCCTTCGGCCGACCAGGCGCCCACCAGCACCTGGCCCAGCGCCCAGGGCAGGCGGTCGGCGTGGAGCGCCAGCACCACCAGCCCGGCCAGCAGGTAAAGCGCCGCCATGAGCGGCACGATGCGCGCGGTGACCCGGGCGATGGAACGGATACCCCCCAGAATGATCAGCCCCACCAGCAGCGCCATGCCGACGCCGAACAGCCAGCCACGCCCGGCCAGCAGGCTGGCCTCGCCCCCGGTGACGGCCAGCACCTGCTGGTAGCTCTGGTTGGCCTGGAACATGTTGCCGCCGCCCAGCGCCCCGCCGACGCAGCAAACCGCAAAAAACCCCGCCAGCGCACGGCCCAGCCGGGGCCAGCCACGCTCCGCCAGGCCGCGCGACAGGTAGCGCATCGGCCCGCCCGACACCGTGCCGGCCCGCTGGTGCAGGTTGCGGTACTTGACGCCCAGCGTCACCTCGGTGAACTTGGAGGCCATGCCCAACAGACCGGCCAGCACCATCCAGAAGGTGGCGCCGGCCCCACCCAGGCTCACCGCCACCCCGGCGATGTTGCCCAGCCCCACCGTGCCCGACACCGCCGCCGACAGCGCCTGAAACGGCGTGACCTCGCCCGCCATGCCCGGGTGCGAATAGCGGCCGCGCACTACCGCCAGCGCGTGGGCAAAGCCGCGCCACTGGATGGCGCGGAAATACACCGTGAACACCAGGGCCGCGACGATGAGCCAGCCCACGATCAGGGGCACCTGGGTGCCCGACACCGGCACGGCGTAAAAGACGACACCGGCCACGGCGTCGGCCCAGGGCTGGACCCAGGCACTGATGCGGTCGTCCAGCGTGGGGGCAAAGGCGTTCATGGTGGGGGCTCAGGGACGTGCTGGCCCCACTGTAGTCGGCGGCCCCGCGCCTGCATACCCGGGCAAGCCAGGGGGTGGGAGCCCGGCCGGCGCCGGGGCGCGGGGCATCAGGCCGCGGCCCAGCGCGTCGGGGCGGACACAGCGTGCGCCGGCTCGCCGGCCAGGCGCATGGCCAGCGCCGGGCGCTCGCCGCTGATGAGCTCGGCCAGCGCCCGCCCGGAGCCGGCGCCGTGCGTCCAGCCCAGGGTGCCGTGGCCGGCGTTGATCCACAACCCCGGCAGCGGCGTGCGGCCGATCAGCGGGATGTTGGTCGGTGTGGCCGGGCGCAGGCCGCACCAGAAATTCGGCTCGCCGCCCTGCGCGGGCAGGCGGGTGTCGGCCACGCCGGGAAACACCTCCTCGATGCGGCGCACCAGCATCTCGCAGCGGGCGCGGGCCAGCGGGGTGTCCAGGCGCAGGTCGTAGCCGCCCAGCTCGATGGTGCCGGCCACGCGCAAGCGGTCGCCCAGGCGCGAAATCGCGATCTTGCGGCCGTCGTCGATCATGCTGACCTGGGGCGCGGCCTCGGGGCGGCGCAGCGGCAGGGTGGCGCTGTAGCCCTTGCCGGGGTAGATGGGTACATGCACGCCCACGGTTTTCAGCAGCGGGGTGGTGTACGAACCGCAGGCGGCGACGAAGGCGTCGGCCTCCAGCGTGCGGGCCTCGCCGGTCTGAGCGTCGCGCAGGTGGGCGCGGCGCAGGGTGCCGCCCTCCACCGCCAACCGTTCCACGTGGTGGCTGAACAGCAGCCGGGCGCCGCGCTGGCCGCACAGGGCCGCCAGTTGCTGGGTGAACAGGCGGGCGTCGCCGTGTTCGTCTGTGTCGGTGTAGGTGCCGCCCACCAGGCGGTGGCCAAAGGTGGCCAGCGCCGGCTCGATGCGCAGCAGCTCGTCGCGGTCCACCACGCGGCGGTGCACGCCGTGGCGGCGCATCAGTTCGGCGGCGCCGGCCGCGGCGTCGAAGGCGTGGGCGTCGGTGTAGTAGTGGGCAATGCCGCGCTGAGAGCGCTGGTACTCGATGCCGGTCTGCGCCACCATGGCCTTGAGCGTCTCGTGGCTGAAGGCGCCCAGCGCCACGATCTGCGCCACGTTGCGCTCGAAGGCCGCATCGTGGCACTGCGCCAGGAACTGCAGGCCCCAGCGCCATTGCGCCCAGTCCAGCTGCGGGCGGAACAGCAGCGGCGCCTCGCGGTCGAACATCCACTTCAGCGCCTTCAGCGGCGCCTCGCGGTTGGCCCAGGGTTCGCAGTAGCTCACCGAAATCTGTGCCGCGTTGGCAAAGCTGGTCTCCAGCGCCGCGTCGGGCTGTCGGTCCACCAGCGTCACCTCGTGGCCGCGTTCCAGCAAATGCCAGGCCGTGCTCGTGCCGATGATGCCGGCCCCCATAACCACCACACGCATGATGCGCTCCTTCGCCCGCCCCGGGCATGCCTACCGATGGGGGCCAGTATCCGAAATCCGCCGGCAAAATTGAAGTCAAATTAAACAAACAAAGTTAAGATCAGTTCGACTAATTCAACAAGCCCGCGCATGAGCACCTTCGACCCCGACGCCCTGGAATGCCTCGCCGCCATCGTGGAGGAAGGCGGCTTCGAGCGCGCCGCGCAGCGCCTGTCCATCACCCAGTCGGCGGTGTCGCAGCGGCTGCGCTCGCTGGAGGCGCAGGTGGGCACGGTGCTGATCGTGCGCAGCCGCCCGCTCAAGGCCACGCCGGCCGGGCAGCTCATGCTCAAGCACGCCAAGATGATGCGGCTGCTGCGCGCCGACCTGGAGCACGACCTGCGCGAGCTGGCCCCCAACTCGGCCCGGGGCCAGCGCGACGAAGACCGGGTGTCGGTCGCCATCAACGCCGACAGCATCGCCACCTGGGCGCTGCCGGCCCTGTCGCCGCTGGTGCAGGGCGGCTTGCCGATCGAGATCATCCACGACGACCAGGACTTCACCCACGAATGGCTGCGCGAGGGCCAGGTGCTGGGCTGCGTCACCTCGCTCGGGCAGGCGCTGCGCGGCTGCAAGCTGGAGCCGCTGGGCGCCATGCCCTACGTGGCGGTGGCCGGGGCGGCGTTTGCCCAGGCCACCCTGCCCGAAGGGCTGACCCGCCACAACTTCCACCGGGTGCCCTTCATCGCCTTCAACCGCAAGGACGACCTGCAGCGCGACTTCGTCTGCCGGGCGTTCGCGCTGGCCCAGGTGCGGCTCAAGCAGCTGTACGTGCCTGCGTCAGAGGGCCAGGTGCGCGCGGCCCTGGCCGGCTGGGGCCTGACGGTGGTGCCGCGCCCGCTGGTGGCGGCGGCGCTGGCCGACGGCCGCCTGGTGGACGTGGGGGCGCCGCACGTGTTCCACGTGCCGCTGTACTGGCACTGCTGGAACCTGGCGTCCGACGTGCTGGACAGCCTGTCGGCGGCGCTGCGCACGGCCGCGGCGCGCCAGCTCGACCCGCTGTGACCCGCGGCCGCGGCGTCAGACGCTGAGCAGCAAGCCCGGCTGGAAGGCGGCCTGTTCGTCCTTTTGCGCGTAGCCCAGCGGGTTGGCCACCACGCGGCAGCGGCCCACGCGGTAGTCGTGGGCGCAGTGCAAGTGGCCGTGCAGCCACAGGTCGGCGTGCGGCAGCAGGTCGTCCAGCGCGTTGCAAAAGCCCGCGGTGCCGGGGGTGAGGCCGTAGCGCGGGTCGGCGCTGCGCAGGCTGGGCGCGAAGTGGGTGACCACCACGGTCGGGCCGTCGAAGGGCTGGGCCAGCGCGGCGCGCAACCACGCTTGGCTGTGCAGCCCTTCTTCGCGCATGGCGGCGGCATCGAACAAGCGGCCGTCGCGCTGGGTCTGCATTTTCTGCAGGTAAAAGTCGGCGGCGCGCAGGGCCTTGTCGCGCTGTTTGAGCCGGCGGGTCAGGGGGTCGGGCGCGTGGCCGGGCGCCGGTTGGCGCTTGGGCGGCGCGTCGGCCAGGGCGTCGTAGTCGCTCCACAGCGTGGCGCCCACAAAGCGCACGCCGTTGTGCACCCAGGTTTCGCGCTCCAGCCAGGTGATGCCCAGGCGCGCGCAAGTGGCCCGCAGTTCGGCGTGGGCGGCGTCGAAGTCCAGCGCGTCGTACTCGTGGTTGCCGGGCACGAACAGCACCGGCACCGGCCAGGCGGCGTGTTCCGCGCGGGGCGAAAAGCGGCGCAGGCCCCAGTCGGGCTCGGCCATGCGGCCACCGTCGGGCCGGGTCTGGTAGGACCCCACGTCGCCGGCCAGCACCAGCAGGTCGGCGTCGGGGTGGGGCTGCGCCACAAAGCCGGGGTTGGCCTCCAGGTGCAGGTCGCTCAGCAGCTGGATCTTCATGGGTGCACCGCCCCGAGCGCCCCGGGCACCTCGCTCACCGTGCGCCACAGCGCTTCGCGCAGCCAGCGGTGCGCGCTCAGGCCGTTCGACTGGCGGTGCCACAACATGTCCACGTGCACCGCCGGCACGTCCAGCGGCAGGGGCCGGTGCACCAGCTCGTGTTCGCGCCCGGTGCTGCCCAGGAAGTGGCGCGGCAGCACGGTCAGCAGGTCGGAGGTGGCCACCACCTCGCCGGCGGTGAAAAACTGGTTCACGGTCAACACCACCCGGCGCTGCCGCGACACCGCCGCCAGCGCCTCGTCCACAAAGCCGAACGGGCGCCCGGAAAAGCTCACCAGCAGGTGGCGGGCGGCGCAGTAGTCGTCCAGCGTCAGCGGGCCACGCGCCAGCGGGTGGTCCTTGCGCATCACCACCACGTATTCGCTGTCGTACAACCGGCGCGACATGTAACGCGGCGTGCTTTCCTGCAGGTGCACCGCGCCCAGTTCGGCCAGCACACCGGGGAAATGGCCGATGGCCACGTCCACCTCGCCGTTCTCCAGCATCTGGCGCGGGTCGCGCGTGACCAGCGGCAGCACCCGCAGCGTCACGCCGGGGGACTCGCGCCCCAGGATGTTGACCAGCCCCGGCATGAGCTTGGACGCGGTGGCGTCGGCCATGGCCAGCACGAAATGGTTCTGCGCCTGGGCCGGCTCAAAGCCCCCCGGCGCCAGCGACTCGCGCAACTGGCGCAGGGCGTCGCGCACGGTGGGCCAGAGGGTCAGCGCCAGCGGGGTCGGCTCCACGCCGTAGCCGGAACGGCGCACCAGATCGTCGCCCAGCAGTTCGCGCAGGCGCCGCAGGGCGTTGCTGACCGCCGGCTGGGTGGTCGCGAGGTTGTGGGCCGCGCGGGTGAGGTTGCGCTCGACCATGACCTCGTCGAACACCCGCAGCAGGTTGAGGTCCAGCGTGCGGAAGTTCAGCTCATTCATATGCCGAATGAATATATGACATTACAAAAATTAAGTACACAAACATCAGGGATTACCCTAGTATTGCGCCATCGTTGTTGCACCGCAGCATCTTGGAGGTTACCCATGAGCACACTCGTTTCCCACCGCACCGCCCCCGTGGCGGCTGCCCAAACCACACCCGCGGCGCGCGCCCCGCGCCCGCACGCCCCCCGCGCCCTGGTGGCGCTGCTGCTGGCCGCCTCGGTGGCGGCACTAGCCGTGGTGGCCGACCAACTGGTCACCACCTGGGCCGACGGCCACCTGTTCGCCGCCTGGGTGGGCCTGTGGGCGGTGGTGTTTGCCGGCAGCCTGCTGCTGGCCGCGCCGGCACGGCGCCTGGCCCTGCAGGTCATGCAGGTGCTGAACGCCTGGGGCCGCCAGCGCGCCGAAGCCCGGGCCAACGCCCGCTTCCTGCGTCTGGCCCAGGCGGACGCCCGCGTCATGGGCGACCTGTGCGCCGCCAGCGACCGCGCCGAGCTGCTGGCCGAAGCCGCCGCGGCACCGGCCCCCACCGGCACCCCGGCACAGGCCGCCGCCCCGTCGGACGAATGGCAGGCCGGCACCGCCGAGGCGGTGCACCTGCAGCACGGCCGCCGCTACACCCTGTACTACATCTGACCGCGGCGCGGCCCGTGGGCCGCGTCAGTCATACGGCCTCTGAATGGATGCCATCACCAAAAATCATTGGTCAGGGTTACAGGTTTCTCCTAACATTCATCCCTCAAATGTTGCAGCGCAACATCCGCCGACCATGAACACCCTCACCCACCGCCCCGCCCCGCCGGCCAGCCGGCCGAATGCCCCCGCCACCGCCCCCGTGGTGCGCGGCCGCCCGATCGCCGCCGTGCTGCTGGCCGCCGCCGTGGCGGCCCTGGCCGGCATCGTCAGCCAGTTGATGGACACCTGGGCCGACGAGCACCTGTTCGCCACCTGGGTGGCGCTGTGGGCCGTGGTGTTTGCCGGCAGCCTGTTCCTGGCCGGTACCGCCCAGCGCATGGGGCAGCGCGTCATGGCCCGGCTGGACGCCTGGGGCCAGCACCGCGCCCAGGCCCGGGCCGCCGCCCGCGCCCGCCGCTTTGCCCAAACCGAGCGCACGGCCCGCCCCCACTGAACCGCACCCCACGGCCCGCGCCGTGGACCGCAAAAAAGCCGCCGGGCTCCAGGCCACGGCGGCTTTTTTTTGTGCGCTGCAGGGGCCAGGCCCCCGCAACGGTCGATCAACCCAGGATGCGCTGGGCCATCTGGTCCTTGGCCTGCACCAGCTCTTGCGGCAGGTGGTAGGCCAGCTTCTCGAAGTGTTCGGCGTGCAGCTCCAGCTCCTTGGCCCAGTCGGCCGGGTTCATGTCGGTGATGGACGCGAACTGCTCGGCGCTGAAGTCCAGGCCGTCCCAGGTGATTTCGCCGTAGGTCGGGCTGATGCCGAAGGCGTGGTCTTCGCCCTGGGCCTTGCCTTCCAGGCGGTCGATCATCCACTTCAGGACGCGCATGTTGTCGCCATAGCCCGGCCAGATGAACTTGCCGTCGGCGCCCTTGCGGAACCAGTTGACGCAGAAGATCTTGGGCAGGCTGTGGCCGCTTTCTTCCAGCTTGTGCTCCATGTCCAGCCAGTGCTGGAAGTAGTCGCTCATGTTGTAGCCGCAGAAGGGCAGCATGGCGAAGGGGTCGCGGCGCACCACGCCTTGGGCGCCAAAGGCGGCGGCGGTGGTTTCCGAGCCCATGGTGGCGGCCATGTACACGCCTTCCATCCAGGTGCGGGCCTCGGTCACCAGCGGCACGGTGGTGCTGCGGCGGCCGCCGAAGATGAAGGCGTCGATCGGCACACCGGCCGGGTCGTCCCAGGCGCTGTCGAGGGCCGGGTTGTTGGTGGCGGCCACGGTAAAGCGGGCGTTGGGGTGCGAGGCCTTGGCGCCGGTTTCCTTGGCGATCTGCGGCGTCCAGTCCTTGCCCTGCCAGTCGATGGCGTGCTCGGGCGCCGGGCCCATGCCTTCCCACCACACGTCGCCGTCGTCGGTCAGCGCGACGTTGGTGAAGATCACGTCGCGGTCCAGGCTGGCCATGCAGTTGGGGTTGGTCAGCGTGTTGGTGCCCGGGGCCACGCCGAAGTAACCGGCTTCGGGGTTGATGGCGTAGAGCTTGCCGTCGGCGTGCGGCTTGATCCAGGCGATGTCGTCACCGATGGTGGTGACCTGCCAGCCATTGAGGGCTGCCGGCGGGATCAGCATGGCGAAGTTGGTCTTGCCACAGGCGCTGGGGAAAGCGGCCGCGACGTGGTACTTTTGGCCCTCGGGACTGGTCACGCCCAGGATCAGCATGTGCTCGGCCAGCCAGCCTTGGTCGCGGCCCATGGTGGACGCGATGCGCAGCGCCAGGCACTTCTTGCCCAGCAGCGCGTTGCCGCCGTAGCCGGAGCCGTAGGACCAGATTTCGCGGGTTTCCGGGTAGTGGACGATGTACTTGGTGGTCGGGTTGCAGGGCCAGGCGCTGTCGGCTTGGCCGGCGGCCAGCGGCGCGCCCACGGTGTGCACGCAAGGCACGAACTCGCCGTCCACGCCCAGCACGTCGTACACCGCCTTGCCCATGCGGGTCATGATCTTCATGTTGGTGACCACGTAAGGGCTGTCGCTCAGCTCCACGCCGATGTGGGCGATGGGGCTGCCCAGCGGGCCCATGCTGAACGGGATCACGTACATCGTGCGGCCGGCCATGCAGCCGTCGAACAGCGGGTTCAGGGTGGCGCGCATCTCGGCCGGGGCCATCCAGTTGTTGGTGGGGCCGGCGTCTTCCTGTTTTTCGGAGCAAATGAAGGTGCGGTCTTCCACACGGGCCACGTCCGACGGGTCGGACCAGGCCAGGTAGGAGTTGGGGCGCTTGGCGGGGTTGAGCTTTTTCAGCGTGCCGGCGGCGACCATTTGTTCGCACAGGCGGTTGTACTCGGCCTCGCTGCCGTCGCACCATTCGATGCGGGCGGGCTTGCACAGGGCGGCCATGTCGGCCACCCAGGCGATCAGCCGGGCGTTTTTGACGTGCTCGGGCACGTTGAGGGCGAGGCTCTGCATCACGGGTGCGTTCATAAGGTCTACTCCGATGGTCTAGAAAGTGGATGTGGAAAAACCGCACCCCCGGGGCGCACGGGGCCGGACAGGCTTTCCATATCCCTTTGCAGACGCGAAGCGACGCTCGGTGGGGCGCAGGGCGCTGCCGGGCGGTGGAGGGCAGCGTGGGGCGCGGCGGCTGGGGGGTGGGCCAGGGGCCGCGCGAAACCGGTACCGAAGGGTCCGCAATTTTAGGAAAACTCGCCGAAACTTGCCTGACAAACTCATGCAAAAATTGCATGAGTTCATACACTGGCGAGGCAGCAGCGGGGTTGGCGCGCCTCAAGCCACCTTGGTGGGCATGACATGCACCCACGCACAGTCCAGCCGCAGCGGCAAGGCCTGCCCCGCCGCCAGTTGCTGGCGCTGCGGGCCGGCCCGGTTCAGGTGCAGGGTGACGCCGGGCAGCGCGGCCACCGTGAGGTGGGCCAGGGTGGTTTCGCCCAGGTTGCGCACCGACGCCACCGTGGCCGGCAGGTCCACACAGCCCAGGTCGGGGCAGCCGGTGTCGGGCCGGATTTCACCGCCCACGTGCAGGCCATCGCCCTGCACCACCCAGGTGACGGCCTGGCCGGGTTCCAGCCGTTTTTTGTCGCGCACGCGCAGGCGTACCCCGGTGGGGGCGCCGTCGGGCGTCAGCCATTGCAGCCAACCCGCCCCGTCGGCGGTGTCTTGTGGTGTCTGCGGGCCCAGCCAGCGGCCAGCGAAGCGGTTTTGCACGCCCAGCAGGTCGGCCACGCGGGCGTTGCGCGGCGAGCGGTAAATGTAGGCCGGCGCGCCTTCCTGCAGCACCTGGCCGGCGTCCATGACGACCAGGCGGTCGGCCAGCTGGCGCGCTTCCACCAGGTCGTGCGTCACCAGCACGATGGGGATGCGCAGCTCCTGGCGCAGGTCGGCCAGCAGGTCGTACAGGCCCTGGCGGTTCATCTGGTCCACCGCGGAAAACGGCTCGTCCAGCAACAGCAGGCGCGGTTCGCGCGCCAGGGCGCGGGCCACGGCCACGCGCTGCTGCTGACCGCCCGACAGGCCGGCCGGGCGGCGCGCCTGCTGTTCGGGCGACAGGCGCACGTGCGCCAGCCAGTGCGCGGCGCGCGCACGCCGCTGCGCGCGGGGCAGGTGCAGCAGCGACAGGGCGACGTTGTCCAGCGCGCTCAGGTGCGGCATGAGGGCGTAGTGCTGGAACACCAGGCCCACGTGGCGCTGCTGCGGCGGCAGGCAGACGCCGGCGGCGGTGTCCACCCAGACCGTGTCGCCCACGCTGACGTGGCCGTGGGCCGGGCGCATCAGGCCGGCCAGGCAGCGCAGCAGCGAGGTTTTGCCCGCGCCCGACGGGCCGACCAGCGCCAGCAGCTCGCCCGGCTCGCAGCCAAAACCGCCGTGCAGGGGCATGGGCGCGTGCTGCGCCAGCTGCACCCGCAGGGCGCCGCCCGGGGGGGCGGGTCGGTTCATGGGGCGCGGCCCCGGCGGGCGGTGGCAAAGAAGGTGGCCGCCACCGCGCCCAGCGACAGCAGCAGCAGCAGCCCGGCCATGCGGTCGGCGCTGGCCAGGTTGAAGGCCTGCACCTGGTCGTAAATGCTGATGGCGATGGTCTTGGTTTCGCCCGGAATGCTGCCGCCCACCATCAGCACCACACCGAATTCGCCCAGGGTGTGCACAAAGGTCAGCACCAGGGCCGACAGCACGCCGGGCCAGGCCAGGGGGAGCTCCACCCGCACAAAGGTCTGCCAGGCGCTCAGGCCGCTGACGGCGGCGGCCTCGGCCAGGTCGCGCGGTATCGCCTCGAACGCGCGCTGGATGGGCTGCACCATGAACGGGATGTTGAACAGCACCGAGGCCAGCAGCAGCCCCAGGAAGTTGAAGGTGAGCCGCAGGTCGAAGGTCGCCAGCAGCCAGCGCCCCAGCGGCGAGCCCGCGCCCAGCCCCACCAGCAGGTAGTAGCCCAGCACCGTGGGCGGCAGCACCAGGGGCAGCACCACGGCGGCCTCCACCAGGGCCTTGCCGCGGAAGGCGCTGCGCGCCAGCCAGCGCCCCAGCCACAGCCCCGCGGGCAGCAGCACCGCCAGGGTGGCCGCCGCCAGCTGGAGCGAAAGGACAACGGCTTGCCAATCCACGGGGTGCCGGGGTTTAGGGTTGGGGCATCACAAAACCGTATTTCACCATGACGGTCTGGGCCTCGGGCGTGGAGAGGTAGGCGTAAAAGGCGCGGGCGGCCGGGGGGGCGTCCCGGGTCAGCACCATGCGCTGCGCCAGCGGCTGGTGCCAGGCCTGCGGAATCAGGGCAAAGTCGCCGAGCCGCGCCACCTGCGGCGCCAGGGCCAGCGAGTAGGCGACGATGCCGCCCTCGGTGGACCCTGAGGTGGCGAACTGCGCCGTTTGCGAGATGTTTTCGCCCAACACCAGCTTGGGTTCGATGGCGGCCCAGAGGCCCTGGTGCTGCAGCGCTTCGCGGGCGCGCATGCCGTAGGGCGCGTGCTCCGGGCTGGCGATGGCGAACTTTTTCAGCCGCCCGTCCCGCAGCGCCGCGGCCAGGTCGCGGAGCGAACCGTCGGCCTTCAAGGGCGACCCCTTGGGCACCATGATGCCGATCCGGCCGTAGGCGTACAGCCGGCCCCGGTCCAGGGTCTTGCCCGCGTCGGCGAGCTGGAAGACAAAGGCCTCGTCGGCCGACATGAACAGGTGGAACGGCGCGCCCTGCAGGATTTGCGAGTAGAAGTTGCCCGACGACCCGAAGATCAGCCGCAAGGGCTGGCCGGTGGCCTGGGTGAACTGCGCTGCCACCTCTTCCAGGGCGAACTTCAGGTCGGACGCAGCCGCCACCGTAGCCACGGGCTGGGCCCGCAGCGGCGCGGCCCAGGCCGTCAGGCCCAGGCAGCCGGTCAACATCAAGAGCAGGGAGCGGCGCGTCGTCATGGGCAAATTGTGCCCGAGCCGCGGGCACAAAAAAACCGGCCCGGGGCCGGTCGTGTCACCGGGGCCCAAGGGCCCGGCGCGGGCCGTCAGGCCATGAACACGGCGATGAAGGCCAACAGAAAAATCAGCACGCCGCCGGCCAGCGGAATCAGCCAGGGGATGACGGGCACGATGGCCTCGACGGGATCGATCTCGCCGCTGGGCTGCTCGGTGTGGGGGGCGTGGGACATGCAAGAACTCCTGGGTATGTCAAAAAGCGCAATGCATTGATTTTAATCAAACCACGGCGGCCTCGAAACCGGCGCCGCGCAGCGCCTGCACCACCTGCTGCACGTGGGCCGGCCCGCGGGTCTGCAGCACCAGCTCGATTTCGACGTTCTGCGCCGCCAGCAGGCTGAA
>NZ_JAAQQT010000685.1:0-1174 GCF_011742065.1 Aquabacterium sp. A08 | reverse complement strand
GCGCGCCAGCCGGCCGGCGCGCACCAGCCCGCGTTCGATGATGGAGGCCAGCAGCAGCGGGTCGATGTTGCCGCCGCACAGGATCAGCCCGACCTTCTGGCCGCGGAAGCGCTCGGGGTGCTTGAGCAGCGCCGCCAGCCCGACCGCGCCAGCGCCTTCGACCAGGGTTTTCTCGATCTCCAACAGCAGCACGATGGCGTGCTCAATTTCGCCCTCGTCCACCAGCAGCCAGTCGTGCACGTGTTCGCGCACGATGGCCAGCGGCAACTCGCCCGGCGTGCCCACGGCCACGCCCTCGGCGATGGTGGTCAGCCCCTGCGGCCAGTGGCTGCCGGTGACGGCGTTGACCATGGCCGGGAAGCGCTGCGTCTGCACGCCCACCACGCGCAGGCCGGGCTTGAGCGCGTGCGCCGCCAGCGCCACCCCGCCAATGAGGCCGCCGCCACCCGTGGCCACCACCAGCACGTCCAGGTCGGGCTGCTGCCGCAGCATTTCCAGGCCGACCGTGCCCTGGCCGGCGACGATGGCCGGGTCGTCGTAGGGGTGGACGAAGGTCAGGCCGTCGCGCTCGGCCAGCGCGCGGGCGTGGGCGCGGGCCTCGTCCAGGGTGTCGCCGTGCAGCACCACCTCGGCGCCGAAGCCCTGGGTGCGTTCGATCTTGATGCCCGGGGTGAAGCGCGGCATGACGATCACCGCGCGCAGGCCCAGGCGCTGCGCGTGGTAGGCCACCCCCTGCGCGTGGTTGCCGGCCGACATGGCCACCACGCCGCGGGCACGCGCGGCGGCGTCGAGCTGGCTGAGCTTGTTGCAGGCGCCGCGTTCCTTGAACGAAGCGGTGTACTGCAGGTTCTCGAACTTGAGGAAGACCTGCGCGCCGGTCAGCTGCGACAGGGTGCGCGACTCCACGCACGGCGTGTGCAGCACCTGGCCCTGCAGCCGCTGGGCGGCCTGTTCGATGTCGTGGAGGTCGATCATGGCGGCCATTGTGCGGCCTGGCGGGCGTTTTCCCGCGGTGTTGAGGGTCTTCCCGGGGGCCTTCCCTGTTGGCGCCGGCTGGGTTATGGTTCGCCCCACACGGCCCGCGCCCCCCGGTGGCGCCAGGCCGGTTTTGCAGGAGCAGGCATCGGATGGTCAAACGTTCGGCTTCCCCCCCGGCCCAGGCGCCGCTGTTGCG
>NZ_JAAQQT010000684.1:19906-29496 GCF_011742065.1 Aquabacterium sp. A08 | reverse complement strand
TGCCGTCGCGCACCTGGTAGAACACCAGGTCGGTGTCGTCGGCGCGCAGCAGGTCGCGCGCCTGGGCGGTGAGGTTGAACTGGGTCAGGTTGTCGCGCACCACCACGAATTGGGTCAGCGCCTGCAGGTTGAACTCCAGCGCCCGGTCGTAGGGCTTGCTGGCAATGCCCTGGGCCACAAACCAGGTCAGCGCCAGGCTCAGCGGCCACAGCAGCAGCAGTGGGGTGAGCATCCAGTCCAGGATCTCGCCGAACAGGCTGCGTTGTTCGCGCTGGAACAGGCCGAACGGCATCGGCCCGGCCGGGGCGGGCGGGTCCGGTTCGGTATCGAGCGGCGAGGCCTCAGCCGGCGATTTTTTCAAGGCAGTAGCCCAGCCCGCGCACGGTGGCGATGCGGATCGGCCCCTTCTCGATCTTCTTGCGCAGGCGGTGGATGTAGACCTCGATGGCGTTGTTGCTCACCTCTTCGCCCCATTCGCACAGGCGCTCCACCAACTGGTCCTTGCTGACCAGACGGCCGGCGCGCTGCAGCAGCACCTCCAGCAGGCCCAGTTCGCGCGCGGACAGTTCGACCATCTTGCCGTCGATGGTGGCCACGCGGCCGGCCTGGTCGTACACCAGCGGGCCGTGCTTGATCTGGCTGCTGGCCGCGCCGTTGCCGCGCCGCACCAGGGCGCGCACGCGGGCCTCCAGTTCCTGCAACGCAAAGGGCTTGGCCATGTAGTCGTCGGCGCCCAGGTCCAGGCCCTTGACCCGGTCGTCCACGCTGTCGGCGGCGGTCAGGATCAGCACCGGCAGGGCCGAGCCGCGCGAGCGCAGGCGCTTGAGCACCTCCAGCCCGTGCATTTTGGGCAGGCCCAGGTCGAGGATGAGCAGGTCGAATTCGTTGTTGGTCATCAGCGCCGCGTCGGCCTCGCTGCCGCTGGGCACGTGGTCCACCGCGGCGCCGGCGGCGCGCAGGGTGCGCAACAGGCCGTCGGCGAGCACCTGGTCGTCTTCTGCGATGAGTATGCGCATGGCTTGCCTCCTGGGGAAATGTGTCGGCTTGTGGGGCCAGCTTCTTGGATTTGTCTGCATTTTAGGCGCCCGGCCCGGGGTTCGCTGCCCGGCCTGGGGCGCGTCAGGGTTGGTCCCCGTCGGCATAGGCCTCCAGGCCCAACGCCACCACGGTGGCCACGCTGGCGCCCACCTGTTCGCGGAACTCGGCCTCGGCCTGCTGCACCGCTTGGCGAAAGGCCTGCAGCCAGTCCAGCCCGGCCGGGGTGAAGACGATGCGCTTGGCCCGCGCGTCCCGCGGGTCCGGCTCGCGCCGCACCAGGCCCCAGGCGGCGCACTGGTCCACCAGGTCGCCCATGGCCTGTTTGCTCATGCCGGCGCGGTCGGCCAGCTCGGTCAGGCGCGAGCCGCCCCGTTCCAGGTGGCGGGTGATGTGCACGATGGCGGCGCCGACCTGGTCGCGCGCGGCCAGGTGCGACAGGGCCAGCGGCGCCTCGGCCGAGTGGGCCATCAGCGCCAGCACCCGGGCGTCGAAGCGGCGCAGGGCGTGGCCCATGAGCCGGCCCAGGTGGGTCAGGCGCCAGCGGTCGTTGTCGGGCGCGGGGGGTGTTGCGGTCACGGTCTAATGGTAAGTCAAACTGACTAAAAATCAGTGTTTTAAGAAGTTATATCGCGATAAACTGCCCCTCAAGCACCGACACACCATCGTTGAAGCCGGGGAGGCTGGTGCTTCAACCCCATGTTTTTCAAGGAGTTATTCATGAACGCCGCCGTCAAAGCCCCCGACACCGAAAAAGCCAAAGCCCTGCAAGCCGCCCTCGCGCAAATCGAGAAGCAGTTCGGCAAAGGCACCATCATGCGCCTCGGCGAAGGCGAGGCCATCGAGGACATCCAGGTCGTCTCCACCGGCTCGCTGGGCTTGGACGTGGCCCTGGGCGTGGGCGGCCTGCCGCGCGGCCGGGTGGTGGAAATCTACGGCCCGGAATCCTCCGGCAAGACCACGCTGACGCTGCAGGTGATCGCGCAGATGCAAAAACTGGGCGGCACCTGCGCCTTTGTGGACGCCGAGCACGCGCTGGACGTGCAGTACGCCCAGAAGCTGGGCGTGAACCTGCAGGACATGCTGATCTCCCAGCCCGACACCGGCGAGCAGGCGCTGGAGATCGTCGACAGCCTGGTGCGCTCCGGCGCGGTGGACCTGATCGTGGTGGACTCGGTGGCCGCGCTCACGCCCAAGGCCGAAATCGAAGGCGACATGGGCGACAGCCTGCCCGGCCTGCAAGCCCGCCTGATGAGCCAGGCCCTGCGCAAGCTGACCGCCACTATCAAGAAGACCAACTGCATGGTCATCTTCATCAACCAGATCCGCATGAAGATCGGCGTGATGTTCGGCAGCCCCGAAACCACCACCGGGGGCAACGCGCTCAAGTTCTACGCCTCGGTGCGCATCGACATCCGCCGCATCGGCTCCATCAAGAAGGGCGACGAGGTGGTGGGCAGCGAGACCAAGGTGAAGGTGGTGAAGAACAAGGTGGCGCCGCCGTTCAAGACGGCCGAGTTCGACATCCTCTACGGCGAAGGCATCAGCCGCCAGGGCGAGATCATCGACCTGGGCGTGCTGCACAAGGTGGTGGAAAAGTCGGGCGCCTGGTACGCCTACCAGGGCGAGAAGATCGGCCAGGGCCGCGAGAACGCGCGCGAGTTCCTGCGCGAGAACCCGCAGCTGGCGCACGAGATGGAGAACAAGATCCGCGCCGCGCTGGGCGTGCCCGCCTTGCCGCCGTTCGTGGCCGGCGCGCAGCCGGCCCCGGCGGCCGACGAGCTGGACCCCGCGGACGCCGAATGAGCGGCGGGGTGACCGGGCCGTCGCTCAAGGCCCGGGCGCTGCGCCTGCTGGCGCAGCGCGAGCATTCCCGGGCCGAACTGGAGCGCAAGCTGCGCCCGCACGAAACCGAGCCCGGCACGCTGGCGCAGGCGCTGGACGGGCTGGAGGCGCGCGGCTTCATCAGCGAAACCCGGGTGGCCGACAGCGTGCTGCACCGCCGCGCCGACAAGCTGGGCACCGCCCGGGTGCGCGGCGAGTTGCAGGCCAAGGGCCTGAGCGAGGCGGTGGTGGACGAGGCGGTGCAGCGCCTGCGCGAAACCGAGCTGGCGCGGGCCCAGGCGGTGTGGGCCAAGCGGTTCGGGCAGGCCCCGGCCGATGTGGCCGAGCGCGCCCGGCAGATGCGGTTTCTGGCCGCGCGCGGCTTTGCGCCCGAGGCCATCCGCCGGGTGGTGCCGCGGGTGGGTGGTGCCGACCCCGACGTCTGACCCCGCGCGGCTGGCTATGATGGGGACCATGTTGCGAACCGCTTGCTGTCCGGCCTTGCGCCGCTCCCCTTCGCTCGAAAGCCGGTCATGACGGCCACATGCGCCCCCACCACCGGCCTGCGCGTGCTGGTGGCCGACGACGACGCCCTGAACCTGCGCGTGGCCGCCCGCCTGTTGCGCGAACTGGGGCACGGCGGCGCCATGGTCAACGGCGGCCAGCGGGCGCTGAGCGCCCTGGCCCAGCAGCGCTTCGACCTGGTGCTGCTGGACATCCACATGCCCGACCTGGACGGCTACCAGACCCTGTGCGCCATCCGCGAGCGCGACCGCCCCGGCCAACGCCAGCCGGTGGTGATGATGTCGGGCGATGGCGGCGCCGACACCCAGGCGCATTTCGCCCGTGCCGGGGCCGATGCCTTTCTCATCAAACCGCTGTCGGTCGAGGCCCTGACCGAAGGCCTGCGCCGCTGGTGGCCGGGCTGACGGCATGGCGGTGCCCCCGGTGAGCGACGCCCAGGCGCTGCGGTCGGCCTGGGCCCTGTGGGCGCCGCACTGCGCCCAGGCGCTGTTGCTGTGCGACGGCGCGGGCCGGCTGCTGGCCGCCAACCCCGCCGCCGAGCGCTGGTGCGGCCCACCGTCTGCCTGGCTGGGCCGCGCGCTCGACGAGGCCTTGCCGCTGCGCCCGGGCGAGCTGGCCGATCCGCCCGGGTCCTGGGCGGCCCGGCTGGCGGCGGGCGGCGAGAGCGAGCTGTGTGTCGGCCTGGCCGACGGCCGCGAACGCTGGCTGCGCGTGGCGCTGCAGGCGGTGCCCGGCCTGGGCCACAGCCTGGCCCTGACCGACATCGACGAGCTCCAGCGCGAGCGCCGGCGCCTGCAGGCCGCCGTGCGCGAGGGTCGGGCGCTGGTCGAGACCCTGAACCGCCACGCCATCGTCTCGGAAACCGACCGCGACGGGACCATTCTGCGGGTGAACCCGCGTTTCGAGGCCATCAGCGGCTACAGCGCCGCCGAACTGGTGGGCAGCCACCACCGCATCGTCAACTCGGGCACCCACCCGCCCCCGTTCTGGGCCGCGATGTGGGCCACCATCGGCCGTGGCCAGCCCTGGCGCGGCGAGATCTGCAACCGCGCCAAGGACGGTTCGCTGTACTGGGTGGACAGCCTGATCGCGCCCCAGCGCGGCCCCGATGGCCGGGTGGAGAAGTTCATCTCGATCCGCCACGACATCACCCGCCTCAAGCAGGCGAAGATGGCACTGGCCGCCAGCCGGCGCCTGCTGGCGCGCACCGGGCGCCTGGCCGGCGTGGGCGGCTGGTTCCAGGCCGGACGCCAGGACACCCTGTACCTGTCGGTCGAGTGTCTGGCGATCTACGGCATCCGGCCCGACGAGGGCGCCGTGGTGCCGGAGGTGCCGGGCTACCACGCCTTTCCCACCGACCACCCCAAGCTCGCGGCCATCGTGCAGCGGGTGCAGCGGCTGCCGCTGCCGTTCGACACCGTGGTGGAGGTGGCGTCGGAACGCCGCGGCCGCCTGTGGCTGCGCCTGCTGGCCGAACAGGAGGTGGACGAGCACGGCCAGACGCTGACCATCGGGGCGGTGCTGGACGTGACCGCCTTCACCCACGCCCAGCGCCGGGCCCAGGAGAGCGAGCGCACCCTGCGCGCGGCCATCGACGCGCTGGGCGAGGCCTTTGCGCTGTACGACCCGCAGGAGCGGCTGGTGTTCTGCAACGAGCCCTACCGCGCCATGTCCCCGGGGGTGGACGGTTCCACCGCCGCTGGCGTGCGCTACGAGGACGTGCTGCGCGCCGGTGCCGAAAGCGCCACCCCGGTGGGCGTGGACCGGCCCGAAGACTGGGTGGCCGAGCGGCTGCGGCGCTTCCGCAGCCCGGGCTCCGACCAGACCATCGAGATGCGCGACGGCCGCTGGCTGCACCTGGCCGACCGCACCACGCCCGACGGTTTCCACGTCGCCTTCCGCATCGACGTGACCGACACCCAGCGCGCCCTGCTGGCCGCCGACGCCGCCTCGCGCAGCAAGAGCCAGTTCCTGGCCAACATGAGCCACGAGATCCGCACGCCCATGAACGCGGTGCTGGGCATGCTGCGCCTGCTGCAGTTCACCGAGCTGGCGCCGCGCCAGGCCGAATTGGTGGACAAGACCGGCCGCGCCGCCCGCGCCCTGCTCGACATCCTCAACGACATCCTGGACTTCTCCAAGGTCGAGGCCGGAAAAATGGCGCTGGACCCCGAGCCCTTCGTGCTCGACGACCTGCTGGCCGACCTGTCCACCGTGCTGTCGGGCACGCTGGGCGGCAAATCGCTGGAGCTGGTGTTCGACCTGGACCCGGCCCTGCCGCCGGTGCTGGTCGGCGATGCCTTGCGGCTCAAGCAGGTCCTCATCAACCTGTTGGGCAACGCGGTCAAGTTCACCTCGCTGGGCGAGGTGGTGTTGCGCATCGCCCCGGTGCGCGCCGAGGCCGACCGGCTCTGGCTGCGCTTCGAGGTGCGCGACACCGGCATCGGCATCGACCCGCAGCAGCAGGCCTTCATCTTCAGCGGGTTTTTCCAGGCCGAGGCCTCCACCGCGCGCCAGTACGGCGGCACCGGGCTGGGGCTGGCCATCAGCCAGCGCCTGGTCGCGCTGATGGGTGGGCAGATGGCGCTGGAGAGCACGCCCGGCTGCGGTAGCAGCTTCACCTGCGAGCTGGCGCTGGGGGTGCTGGCCCCGGGCACCGCCCCGCCGGCCCCGGCCCCCGGCCCGTTGCCGGCCGGCGTCTGGCTGGTCGGCTGCCACCCGCGCACCCAGGCGGCCCTGCGGTGCGGGCTGGAGGCCCTGGGCTGCACCGTCTGGACCGATGGCCTGCCCGACACCGCCGCGCTGTCGCTGGTGGTGTCGGAGGCGCGCATGGGTGCCGACCCGCACGCGGCGCTCGCGGCGGCCTTGCAGGCGCGCGCGCCCGGCGCACCCGCACCGGTGTGGCTGCAACTGACCCGGGGCGCCGATGTGGAGGCCCCGGCCCAGCCCAGCCCCGGTGGGCAGCCGCAGCACCTGCTGGTCAAACCGCTGACGGTGCCGCAGTTGTTGCGGGCCTACCGCCAGGCACTGGACGGCGCCGACACCGCGGCCGCCTGCCCGTGGCCCGCCCCCGCCGCGCCGCGCCGCCTGCAGGGCCTGCGCCTGTTGCTGGTGGAGGACAATGCCTTCAACCAGGAGGTGGCGCAGGAGATGCTGCGCCGCGAAGGCGCCACGGTGGCGGTGGCCGAGCACGGCCTGGCCGCCCTGCAGCGCTTGCGCGCCGACATCCGGGCCCACGACCTGGTGCTGATGGACATGCAAATGCCCGTGATGGACGGTTTGCAGGCCACCCAGGCGATCCGCCGCCTGCCCGGCGGGGCCGGCCTGCCCATCGTCGCCATGACCGCCAACGCCATGGCCGCCGACCGGCAGGCCTGCCTCGACGCCGGCATGAACGACCACCTGGGCAAACCCTTCGACCTGGACGAAGTGGTGCGCGTGGTGCAGGCCCACACCGGGCGCTGCGCCCCGCCCAGGCCGGCCACGGCGCCGTTCGAGCCGACGCCGGCCGATCCGCCCGAGGAAGACACGCTGCCCGTGTTCGCCCCCGAACCGGCCCTGCGCCGCCTGGGCGGCGACCGAGCCTTTTTCCAGCGCCTGCTGCGCGGCTACCCCGACACCCTGCGTCCGCAACTGGCCGAATGGCAGGCCGCGCGACAGGCGGACGACACGGTGCTGGCCGCGGCCGCCCTGCACCGGCTCAAGAGCGGCGCGGCCAGCACCGGCGCCGAACGCCTGGCCGCGCTGGCGGCCCGGTGGGAACGGCAGTGCCGCGTTGGCGCCTGGCCGGCCGACGCCCTGGCCCTGCCGGCGCTGGCCGACGCCACCCTGGCCGCCCAGCGCGGGGCGTGGGCCGATGCGTTGGCGGTGCCCGACCCCGCCGCCCCTCCACCGCCCGTGGCGGCCATGGCGCTGCAGGACTTGCATGCCCTGGAGGCCCTGGTCCGAGCAGGCGACCTGGCCGTGTTCGACGCCTGCGCCGACTGGGTGCAGCGCCACGGCGCGCCGAACGGACTGGACACCCAGGCCCTGTCGCGGGCCATTGATGACTTTGACACCGACGCCGCCCTGGCTGTGATCGAATCCCTCAAAAACCACCGATTTGATCCAGATCGACCGTGACGGGCGCGGGGTTCTGTATAAAAATGGTTGCAACTGCCGATAAAGCCACCACAGGCACCCTTTTGCCCCAGCGTTTCACCGGAAGCCCTTCATGCGCACCAACCTGCCCATCACCCAAAACAACTACGACTTTCCGGCGGACCAGACGCTGATTTCGGTCACCGACCTCAAAGGCCGCATCACCTACTGCAACACCAACTTCGTGGCGGTCAGCGGCTACACCCGCGACGAACTGCTGGGCCAGCCGCACAACCTGGTGCGCCACCCCGACATGCCGGAAGAGGCCTTCCGCGACATGTGGCACACCATCCAGGAAGAAGGGCTGCCCTGGACCGCGCTGGTGAAGAACCGCCGCAAGAACGGCGACCACTACTGGGTGCGCGCCAACGCCACGCCCATGCGCGACGGCGAACGCATCGTGGGCTTTCTGTCGGTGCGGACCAAGCCCACCGCCGCCGAAATCGCCACCTACGACAAGCTCTACGAAACCATGCGCGCCGAAGCCGCGGCGGGCCGGCGCAAGCACGTGCTGCACCGCGGCGCGGTGGTGCGCAAGGGGCTGGCGGGCGGTGTGGCGCGGCTGTTCCGGCCCGGCCTGCGCGGCCAGCTGATCTGGCTGAGCGTGCTGGCCGCCGGCGGCCCGCTGGTGGCGGCCGAACTGGGCATGCCGGGCTGGGTCACCGCGCTGGCGGCGCTGGGCACGGTGTCCTTGTCGGCGTTCTTCGCGGTGCGCAGCGTGGAGGCCATCAACCGCGTCATCCGTGAAGCCAACCTGATGGCCGGTGGCGACCTGACCCAGCCCATCACCGTCAACGCCACTGGCGAAATCGGCCAATTGCAGCTGGCGCTGGCCCAGCTCAACGTGTCGGTGCGCACGGTGGTGCGCGACATCCGCCACGAGGTGCGCAACCTGCTCGGCGGCGCCAACGAGATCGCGGCCGGCAACAACGACCTGTCGGCCCGCACCGAGGCCCAGGCCAGCAACCTGGAGCAGACCGCCGCCTCGATGGAGGAGATCAACGGCACCATCCAGCAGACCGCGCACCTGGCCTCCGAGGGCGCGGGCGTGGCCCGCGACACCGCCGGCGTGGCCAAGCGCAGCCACGCCGCCGTGCTCACCGTGGCCGACACGATGAAGGACATCGCCGAGTCGTCGCGCCGCATCGGCGACATCATCCAGGTGATCGAAGGCGTGGCCTTCCAGACCAACATCCTGGCGCTGAACGCGGCGGTGGAGGCCGCGCGCGCCGGCGAACAGGGCCGGGGCTTTGCGGTGGTGGCATCCGAAGTGCGGGCGCTGGCCCAGCGCACCACCTCGGCGGCCAAGGAAATCCGCGAACTCATCGAGGAATCGCGTGGCCGGGTCGATGCCGGCAACCAGCGCGCCGGCGAAGCCCGGGTGCGCATGGACGAGGCGATGGTGTCGGTCGAGCGCGTCACCTCGGTGCTGGAGGAAATCAGCAACTCGGCCAGCGAACAGTCCAGCGGTGTGGCCCAGGTCAGCGAGGCGGTGTCGCAGATGGATTCGATCACCCAGCAAAACGCCGCCATGGTGGAGGAGCTGTCGGCCGCGGCCGCGTCGCTCACCTCGCAGGTGGAGCAGGTGCACAGCACCATCCGGGTGTTCCGCCTGACCGCCAACGACGTCACCCTGGCCGAAATGGACGCGGTGGAGCTGCGCAAGCAGGGCATGAACAGGGGCGAGCCGCTGGACGCCCACGGCGACCGCGCGCCCGCCGCACCGGCCGTGGCCAGCCGGGCCAAACCGGCCCCGGCGGCGGCCCCGCGCCAGGCGGCGTCCTTGCCCAAGCCGGCGGCACGCCCGGCGGCGGCAGCCAGCAACAGCGCCGAAGGCGACTGGGAAAGTTTCTGACCCGGGCGCCCCGGGTCGGGGCCCGGCGTCAGCCGAACAGCGCCTGCATGCGGGCGATCGCCTCTTGCAGGTCCGCCAGGCTGCTGGCAGTGGAAAAGCGCACGTGGGTGCCGGCGTCGCGGTCGCTGAAATCGCGGCTGGGCGTGGCCACCACGTGGGCGCGGTGCATCAGCTCGCGCACGAAGTCGGCGCTGTTGTCCACCCCCAGCCG
>NZ_JAAQQT010000684.1:0-19856 GCF_011742065.1 Aquabacterium sp. A08 | reverse complement strand
GCGCCGCGCGCCTTGAAGTCGGCCCGGCGGCGCTCGTATTCGGCCAGGCTGTCGGGCTCGAAACAGGCCAGCGCCGCCTGCTGCGCCACGGTGCTGGCGCAGATGTAAAGGTTTTGCGACAGCCGCTCGACCGCTGGCAGCAGCGCGTCGGGCACCACCAGCCAGCCCAGGCGCCAGCCGGTCATGTTGAAGTACTTGGAAAAGCTGTTCACGCTCACCACATCGTCGCCCAGCGCCAGCGCGGTCTGGCCGTAGCGTGCGTCGTGGCTCAGGCCCAGGTAGATCTCGTCCACCACCGTCGCGCCGCCGCGGGCGCGCACGGTGCCGTGGATGCGGCGCAGCTCGGCCGGGTCGATGGAGGTGCCGGTGGGGTTGGACGGCGAGGCCAGCAGCACGCCCCGCGTGGCCGGGCCCCAGGCGGCGGCAATGGCTGGGGCGTCGGGCTGGTGGCGCTGCGCCGCGGTGGTGGGCAGCAGCACCGCGCGCGCGCCGATGGCCGACAGGATGTGCCGGTTGCAGGGGTAGCTCGGGTCGGGCATCAGCACCTCGTCGCCGGCGTCGAACAGCGCCAGGCAGGCCAGCTGCAGCGCGGCCGACGCCCCGGCGGTGATGGCGATGCGCCGCGCCGGCACGTCCACCCCAAAGCGGCTGGCGTACCACTGGGCGATGCGCTCGCGCAGCGGCAGCAGGCCCAGCGCGTTGGTGTACTGGGTGTGGCCCAGGGCGATGGCGCGTTCGGCGGCGGCCTGCACCCGCGGCGGGGCGGTGAAGTCGGGCTCGCCGATGTTCAGGAACAGCATGCGCGGTGCCCTGGGCGGCAGGGTGGCCGCCAGGGCCTGGGCCTCCTGGGCCACCTGCATCACGTAAAAAGGCTCGATGCGCTGCGCGCGCTGGGACAGGGGAAATGGCATGACAAAACGGCGGGGGTGGACACGGCCCGCCGGCGCCGCGCGCCAGCGGGGCCATGAGGGTAGCACGGGCCGGCTTTCAGCCCGCCAGCCATTGGCGCACCAGTTCGCGCACAATGGCCAGCCCCGGCGCTTCGGCCCGCTGGTCCAGCGTCACCAGCCCGAAGCGGGCGGTGCCGTTCAGCGCCGGCACGGTGGTCAGGCTTTTCAGGTCGCGCCCGGCGGCCTCGATGGTCAGCACGATGGCGTCGCTGTGCCGCGCCAGCTCCACCAGGGTCGGCGTGTCGTCGCAGCGCAGCGTCACCAGGTCGTCCGGGTTGGCGGCCGGGCCGAAGCGCTCGGTCAGCAGGCGCGCCACCTCGTCGCTCAGAGGGGTGGAGGCGATCGGGTAGGCCCGCAAGTCCTCAAACGGCACCGGCGTGCCGCGCTGGTGCAGCGGGTGGCCTGCCCGGCAGAGGAAGCGGCCGGGCATTTCCACCGGGTTCGTCACCCGCAGGTCGGCCGCCGGGCGCAGCGCGCGGATGTCCACCACCGCCGCGTCCAGCCGCCGCGCCCGCAGGGCGTGGATGAGCAGGTCGGTGTGGCCCCGGGCCAGTTCCAGGTGCAGCCGCGGGTGGTGCTGGGCCATGTGCCGCAGCAGCGGGACCGACAGCAAAGCCCCGGGCCCCGAACCCAGGCCGATCCGCACCGTGCCGGTGACGCCGGCCTGCATCTCCCGCCCGAGAGCCTTGAGAGAGTCCGCCTCTTGCACCAGCCGCTGCGCCCGCGGCAGCAGTTGCTGGCCAAGCGGGGTCAGCTCGATGCGGCGGCCCACCCGGTCGAACAAGCGCTGCGCCAGTTCGTCTTCCAGCGCCTGGATGCTGCGCGACAGCGCCGGCTGGGTCAGGCACAGCAGCCGGGCCGCTTTGGCAAAGGAAGCGGCGTCGGCCAGCGCGATGAAGTGCCGCAGTTGAACCAGTGTCATCGCTGTTGCATGAGTTGAAGTTATCAATCAATGTACAACAATGCATTGGACTTGGGGTAAATCGCTTCTTAACATGCAGCAAAGTTCCAGTTGAACCGCTGCCGCAGGAGTTGTGCCATGCCGCCCGTGTCCGAATTGTCTGTGACCCCTGAGGGGCCGGTGCCGCTGCCGGCCGCCCTGGTGGAGGAGTTCGTGGCCGTGCGCCGCGACATCCACCGCCACCCGGAAATGGCGTTCGACGAGCACCGCACCGCCCAGTTGGTGGCCGAGCGCCTGCGCGCCTGGGGCTACCGCGTGGCCACCGGCGTCGGCGGCACCGGGGTGGTCGGGCAACTGGTGCGTGGCCAGGGTGGGGCGCGCATCGGCCTGCGTGCCGACATGGACGCCTTGCCCATTGTGGAAAACACCGGGCTGGCCTGGAGCAGCTGCCACCACGGGGTGATGCACGCCTGCGGCCACGACGGCCACACCGCCATGCTGCTGGCTGCGGCCCGGCACCTGGCCGAACAGGGGCGGTTCGAGGGCACGCTCAACCTCATCTTCCAGCCGGCCGAAGAGGGCGCCGGCGGCGCGCTGAAGATGATGGAGGATGGCCTGTTCGAGCGCTTTCCCTGCGACGCGATCTTTGCCATGCACAACATGCCTGGCCACCCGCAAGGGCAGCTGGTGTTCCGCAGCGGCCCCACCATGGCCTCGTCCGACTACGTCACCGTGACCCTGCACGGCCGCGGCGGCCACGGTGGCATGCCGCACCGCGCCGACGACCCGCTGGTGGCCGCGGCCTCGCTGGTGATGGCGCTGCAAACCCTGGTCTCGCGCAACACCGACCCGCTGCAGCCGGTGGTCGTCACCGTGGGGGCGTTCCAGGCCGGGCAGGCCAACAACGTCATCCCCGACACGGCGCGGCTGGAAATCGGGGTGCGCGCCCTGGACCCCGCGGTGCGCCGCGCCACCGAAGAGCGGCTCAAGGCGCTGGTGCACGCGCACGCGGCCAGCTTCAACGTCCGCGCCGAGGTGGACTGGCGCCGTGGCTACGCGGTGCTGGTCAACGACGCCGAACAGACTCGGCGTGCGCTGGACGTGGCGCTGCGGCATTTCGGCCCCGACCGGGTCAACCCGCACGGCCCGATGCTGACCGGCAGCGAAGACTTCGCCTTCATGCTGGAGCGCGTGCCCGGCTGTTACCTGTTCATCGGCAACGGCGCCGACGGCGAACCGGGCGCCTGCATGGTGCACAACCCGGCCTACGACTTCAACGACGCGAACATCGCCGTCGGCGCGGCCTATTGGGTCGCGCTGGTGCACGAACTGCTCGGCGCCTGAGCCCCTGTTTTCCCCTCACCACAACACACCGGAGACAACCATGACCCCTCGCCACCGCCTGCACGTTCTGGGGGCCTTGCTGGCCGCCACGCTTCTGGGCACCGCCACCGCCCAGGCACAGTCTTTTCCCACCAAGCCCATCAACATGGTCGTGCCCTACCCGGCCGGCGGCCCCTCGGACCACAACGCCCGGCAGGTGCAGCCCCTGGCCAGCCAGTTCCTGGGCCAGAACATCATTGTGGAGAACATCGGGGGCGCCAGCGGCTCCATCGGCGTCTCGCGCGCCCTGGCCGCCCCCGCCGACGGCCACACCGTCATCCTCGGCTCCCCAATGGAGCTGATCCTGACCCCGCTGGCCATCCAGGGCGTGCGCTACAAAACCGAGGACCTGAAGATGGTCGCCCACCTGACCTCGAACAAGATCATCCTGGCGGTGCGCGGCAACCTGGGCGTCGGTGACGTGAGCCAGCTGATGGCCCTGGCGAAAAAATCCGCCCACAAACCGCTGAGTTACGGCAGTGTGGGCAACGGGTCGCTCTACCACCTGATCGGCGAGAAGTTCTCCCAGGACGCGCGCATTCCCCTCGTCCACGTGCCTTACCGGGGCATCGCGCCGCTCATGAACGACCTGTTGGGCGGACAGATCGACATGGCTTTCCTGCCGATGGCCGGCACCATCATGCAATCGGTCGCGGAGGGCAAAATCCGTGGCCTGGGTGTGACGTCCAAAGTGCCGCACCCGGTGTTTGGCCAATACCCGGCGCTGGCCGCCATGCCGGGTCTGGAAGGCATGGAATTCGGCATCTGGGCGGGCGTGCAGGTGCACAAGGACACGCCGGAGGCCGTGGTGCAGCGCCTGAACCAGGCCTTCTACACGGCGCTGCAGAGCCCGGAGGTGCGCAAGTCGTTTGAGGCCAGCGGCAACCAGGTCATGGGCCCGAGCAGCCCGGCGGAACTGACCCGCCTGTTCCAGAAAGAGACCGAACGTTACCGCGCCATCGCCAAAAGCATCAACCTGCAGGCCCAGGCCGGGCAGTAAAGCCCGGTGGCGCCACGGGGTCGGCGCCGCACCCTGCCTCAGGTGACGTAGTCGCCCGTGGCCTCGGGCTGGAACAGGATGGACCCGATCCGCAGCGGCCGGGCCACCCCGTCTGGCGTGTGCGGGGTGACCACCGCGCCCACGTGCTGGCCCAGCAGCGCCAGCCCCACGGGCGAGAGCACCGAGACAAAGCCCCGTTCGGGTTCGGCGTCGTGCGGGTAACAAATGGCCAGGCGTTGCCGTTCGCCGGTCGCCAACTCGGTCACCTCCATCTGGGTGTACATCGTCACGACGTCGGGCGGCACCTCGCGCGAGGGCAGCAGGTCCGCCGCGTCCAGCAGTTGGGCCAGGGCCGGGGGCGGGTGGGCACCGCCAAGTTTGAGCAGGCGAACGTGGTCGAGTTCGGTCAGGCAGCAGGGGCTGCGGTCTATCCAGGGCATGAAACACTCCAGTGGCCGCCTGCACGCGGCAGGCGCCGTCGGTCGCGCTGGGCGGTGGCCCGGCGACTGGAGTTGCGCGAAAAAAGGGAAGGGGGGTGTCGCCGGGCTCAGGAATCTGCGGCCAGGCGGCAGATCCGGGCGCCACCGGTCTGGAGGCGGTGGGGCAGGCACACCACCGCCTGCGGCATCCAGCCGCAAGCGCCAACGGGAGAGGCGTGCCAGTTCAACATAGGCTGGAACTGTAGCGTCCAGGTCGGCGGCTGTCAAACGGCCGGCGGGGTGGCCCCGGTCAGGCCGGCTGGTCCGGCGGTGGGCGGTGGATCTCGATGACGCAGTGCACCAGTTCCTCGTGCAAGGCCAAGGCCTGCCGCGCCTTGTGCGGCGTCAGGTCCGGGTCCGGAGACACCAGCGTCAGGGTGCAGGCATAGGCCCCCCGCGCCACCCGCCAGACGTGCAGATCGACCAACTGCACCGGAGCGGCGCTGTCCAGCGTGTCGATGACCTCGCGAATGTCCTGCACCACCGGGTGGTCCATCTCCCGGTCCAGCAGCACGCGGCCGGTTTCGGCCAGCAGTCCCCGGGCCCAGACGGCGATGAGCCCCGCTCCGACCAGGCCCATGGCCGGGTCCAGCCAGACCCAGCCCCAGACCCAGCCACCCACCAGGGCCACGATCGCCAGCACCGACGTCAGCGCGTCGGCCAGCACATGCACATAGGCCGAGCGCAGGTTCAGGTCGTGGTGGTCATGACCATGACCGTGGCTGTGGTGACCCGCGTGGCCATGGCCGGGGTGCTGCACCCGGCCCAGAATCACGGCGCACACCAGGTTGACCAGCAGCCCCACCACGGCCACCCCGATGGCCTCCTGGAACTGGATGGCCTGCGGCTCGAGCAGGCGTTGCACCGAGGCGACCGCCATCAGCGCCGCCACCCCCAGCAGAAACAGGGCGCTGGCGAAGCCGCCCAGCACCTCGATCTTCCAGGTGCCGAAGGCGAAACGCGGGTCGTGCCGCAGGCGTCTTGAGGCGGCATAGGCCAGGGCACTCACCCCAATGGCCGCCGCGTGCGACCCCATGTGCCAGCCGTCGGCCAGCAAGGCCATGGAGCCCAGCCACCCGCCCGCACCGATTTCCAGCCCCATGGCCACCAGGGTGATCCAGAGCACCGCGCGCGTGCCGCGTTCGGCGGCCTCGTCTGGGCGGTGAAAGTCGTGGGTGTGCTGCCACGGGCGGGCGTCGGAATTCATGGGCTCGGGGGGCGGGGTGCTGATGTGGCTGAAAACCCTGCAGGCTGTCACTTGCCAATGCAGAAGGAGGAGAAGATCACACCCAGCAGGTCGTCGGCGCTGAAGGCGCCGGTGATGTCGTTCAAGGCGTTCTGCGCCAGCCGCAGTTCCTCGGCCAGCAGGTCCAGCGACTGCGCCCGCGCCGCCAGGTGGGCGTCGGCCCCCTCCAGGTGGTCGCGCACCCGGTGCAGGGCCTGCACGTGGCGTTCGCGGGCGATGTACAGGCCCTCGGCCCCGCTTTGCCAGCCGGCCAGTTGCAGCAGGCGCTGGCGCAGCGCGTCCAGCCCGTCCCCGGTTTTGGCCGATAGGCGCAGGTGCTCGTGCGGGTGACCGTCTGCGGGCCTGGCCGCATGGTCGCGGGCCGGCACGCCCGTGCCCTCGGCCGCATCGGCCTTGTTCCACACGTCGATCACCGTCACCCGGTCGGGCAGGCGGCGCGCCAGCAGCGCAGCGATGTCGGCGTCGGCCTGGCGGTAGCCGGGCGCGTCGGTGCGCGTCAGGTCGTGCAGGAACAGCACCGCGTCGGCGCCCTGGATCTGGTCCCAGGCGCGCTCGATGCCGATGCGCTCCACCGCGTCGATGCCCTCGCCCTCGCGCAGCCCGGCGGTGTCGATCACGTGCAGCGGCACGCCTTCGATCTGGATCGTTTGTTGCACCACGTCGCGCGTGGTGCCGGCGATCGGGGTGACGATGGCCAGCTCCGCCCCGGCCAGGGCGTTGAGCAGCGAGCTTTTGCCCGCGTTGGGCTGCCCGGCGATCACCACCTTGATGCCTTCGCGCAGCAGCGCACCCTGGCGGGTTTTCTGCAGCACCGTGTTCAGCTGGGCCTGCAACCGCGTCAACTGGCCTTGGGCGTCGGCTTTTTGCAGGAAATCGATCTCTTCTTCGGGGAAGTCCAGCGTGGCTTCCACCAGCATGCGCAGGTGCACCAGGGCCTCGCGCAGGGCCCCGATTTCCCGCGAAAAATCGCCCGACAGCGAGCGCGAGGCACTGCGCGCCGCCGCTTCGGTGCTGGCGTCGATCAGGTCGGCGATGGCCTCGGCCTGGGCCAGGTCGATTTTGTCGTTGAGGAAGGCGCGCTCGGTGAACTCGCCCGGTTGGGCCAGGCGCAGGCCCGCCAGACGCGGGCGGCCCGTGGTGGGCTCGGACTCGGCGGCGGCCGCCAGGCAGCGCGCCAGCAGCAACTGCAGCACCACCGGCCCGCCGTGCGCCTGCAACTCCAGCACGTCTTCGCCGGTGTAGGAGTGGGGCGCGGGAAAGTGCAACGCCAGCCCGTGGTCGATCGGGCTGCCGTCGCCGTCGCGGAACGGCAGGTAATGCGCCTCGCGCGGGCGCAGCGGTTTGCCGCACAGCGCCTGCACCAGCCCGTCCAGCCCCCGGCCCGACACCCGGACGATGCCCACCGCGCCCCGGCCCGGGGCGGTGGCGATGGCGACGATGGGGTCTTGGTGGCGCGGCAGCATGGGTGGCAAAGGCGGGTGGGCGGGGCGCCAGGCCCCGACAGCACAAGGGCCGCGCTGGGCGGCCCTGTCGGCTTATTTGAATTTGGGCAGGTTGAACTTCAACGGCACGCCCATGCTGTGGTTGATGTAGGCCTGCTGCGCGATGGTCAGCACGTTGTTCGTGATCCAGTACAGCACCAGGCCGGCCGGGAAGAAGAAGAACATCACCGAGAACACCACCGGCATCATCCACATCAGCTTGGCCTGCAGCGGGTCCGGCGGCAGCGGGTTCAGCGCGGTCTGGAACACGGTGGTCAGGGCCATCACCAGCGGCAGGATGTAGTACGGGTCCGGCGAGGACAGGTCCACGATCCAGCCCATCCAGGGGGCGTTGCGCATTTCCACGCTGGACAGCAGCACCCAGTACAGGGCGATGAACACCGGGATCTGGATCAGGATCGGGAAGCAGCCCCCCAGCGGGTTGACCTTCTCCTCCCGGTACATCTTCATCATCTCCTGCTGCATCTGCTGCGGGTTGCCCTTGAGGCGCTCACGCATTTCCATGATGCGCGGGTTGATCGCCTTCATCTTGGCCATACTGCGGTAGGCGCTGGCGTTGAGCCAGTAGAAGGCGGCCTTGATCAGCACCACCAGCAGCACGATGGACCAGCCCCAGTTGCTGACGAAGCCGTTGATTTTTTCCAGCAACCAGTACAGCGGCTTGGCCAGGATGGTCAGCCAGCCGTAGTCTTTCACCAGCTCCAGGCCCGGTGCCAGCAGTTCCAGCACCTTTTCTTCCTGCGGGCCGACAAAGAGTCGGGACTCCAGCGTCTTGGTTTCGCCCGGGGCCACCGTGCCCAGCGGGGTCAGCATGCCGGCCGCGTACAGGCCGCCCACCTTGCGCACGAAGTTTTCGCGCTCGATACCCTGGCCCAGCAGCCAGGCGCTGGCAAAGTAGTGCTGCACCATGGCCACGTAGCCGTCGCTCGCGGTTTTCTGGAAGCTGGCCTTGTTCTTGTCGATCGCCTCGAACTCGACCTTTTCGTACTTGGCCGCGTCGCTGTAAATGGCCGGGCCGGTGAAGGTGGAGTAGAACGGCGTGTCGCTCTCGGCCTTCATGCCGTCGCGCACCAGTTGCAGGTAGACCTGCGGCGCCACCGCGGCCGTGCCCTGGTTGCTCACCTCGTGCCGCACCGCGATGTCGTAGGCGCCGCGCTGCAGGGTGTAGGTCTTGGCCAGCACCACGCCGTTGACCGGGGCCGACTCGAAGCGCAGCGTCAGGCGGTCCTGGCCCTCGGCCAGCACCGGCTCGCCCGACACCAGCCGCATCGGCGTTTTGTGGGTCGGCAGTTCGGTGCCGGCCGCGCCGATCAGGCCGGTCTGGGCCACGTAGGTGCGCTGGGCGTCCTGCACCAGCAGTTGCAGCGGGGTCTGGCCATCGCGCAGGGCTTTGCCGGTTTCGGCCGCGTGCGGCAGGATGCTGGCGCCCACCAGGGCACCGCCTTCGCTGTCAAAGGTCAGGGCCAGCACGTCGGTGCGGGCGGTGTGGGTGGTGCGCGGGATCGCCGGTGCCGGGGCCTCGGCACCCGGCACGGCGTGGTCGGCGCCGGTCACGGCGCGACTGGCCGGCGGCACGGTGCTGTCGGCCGGGGCCTGGGCCGACGCCTTGGGGGCGCTGCTGCCCGGGAAGAAGGTGGCCGGGTTGCCGTTGTAAATTTGCCACTGATCCCAGATCAGGATCAGGGAGAAACCAAAAATCACCCAGAGGATGGATCGGCGGATGTCGCTCATGACGGTTTCTTTTCAGAGGGGTCTGACAGGAGGGAGGAGAACGGCCGTGGGAGGCGATCGGGCACCGGGTCGCACCCGCCGGCGCACCAGGGGTGGCAACGGCCCAGCCGGCGCAGGGTCAGGTAGCTGCCCCCCAAGGCGCCGTGGCGGTTCAGGGCGTCCAGCGCGTAGGCGGAGCAGCTGGGCGCGAAACGGCACGACGAGCCCAGCCAGGGGCTGAGCAGCAGGCGGTAGCCCTGCACCAGGAGCACCAGCAGGCGGCGGGGCCAGTCAAGCACGGCGCTTTCCGTTCAGCAGGCGCAGCAATTCCGCGCGCACCTCGCGCTTGAGGGCGTCGGACGTGGCGCTGGGAAATTGTTCACGCGAATAGCCGCTGCGCAGGCGCACCACCACGGCTTGGCCGGGCCAGAGTTCCGCGCAGGCCTGGGCCACGGCGTAAATCTGGCGGCGCACCGCGTTGCGGGTGACCGCGCGTTTGGCCCAGCGTTTGGGGATCAGCGCCCCGATCCAGGGGCCGGCACCGGGGAACAGGGCGCTGCCCTGTTCCAGGCGGCCGACCGTGGCGGCATGCAAGGCGAAGTGCGCCGTTTTCACCGCCGGCGGAAACGCCATCACCGCATCGAACTGCGGCCGCTGGCGCAGGTGCTGCCAGCGTGGGGCCCCGGCCAAGGGGGCAGGGGCTGGGTTGTCCAGGTCCACCCGCACCGCAGGACGGTTCAGCCTCAGACGGCCAGGCGCTTGCGGCCCTTGGCGCGGCGGGCGTTCAGCACGGCGCGGCCACCGCGGGTCTTCATGCGGACGAGGAAACCGTGGGTGCGGGCGCGCTTGATCTTGGAGGGCTGGTAGGTGCGTTTCATGGTGCGTTCCAGTCGGGGCCACGGCCGGTTGGCAATGGTGGTCCCGAATAAAGGGTGGGTAAGTTTTCGAGGAAACCCTAGATTATTGCAAAAAATCCGGCATTGGCCAAATCCTGCGCCGCGGCCGACCCGCCTGCTGCGCCCGGGGGCATGTGGATAACTCGTCCGGGGCACTACAATGCGCGCTGGTTTCAGCCCCGGCTGTCCACACCCCCCCGCTGCCGTTTTTCCCGTTTCCGACCGATCCATGAACCCCTCCCGTCCCCCGTCAGACACCCCGCTGGGCGCCGCCGATCTGTGGCTGGCCTGCGTCGAGCGTCTGGCCCAGGAATTGCCGGAGCAGCAGTTCAACACCTGGATCCGGCCGCTCAGCGCCAAGGTGTCCGACGGCTGTGACAAGGTCACTCTGGCGGTGGCCAACCGCTTCAAGATGGACTGGATCCGGGCCCAGTACGCGAACAAGATCGTCGCCGCCCTGCAGGACCTGATGGGCCAGGAGGTGGCGCTGGAGTTGGTGCTCGCTCCGCGGGAAGTCCCTGTGAAGTCTGGCTTGTCGCCGCGCACCGCGCAGGCGCTGCAGGACCCGATCTTCGCCGAGCTGCCCGAGGTGCCGGCCCCGGCCGAGCCCAAGGCCGACGCCCACAAGCACCGGCTGAACACGGCGCTGACGTTTGCCACCCTGGTGGAAGGGTCGGCCAACCGCATGGCGCGCGCCGCCGCCATGCACGTGGCCGGCAGCCCGGGCCAGCTCTACAACCCGCTGTTCGTGTACGGCGGCGTGGGCCTGGGCAAGACCCACCTGGTGCACGCCATCGGCAACCAGCTGCTGGCCGACAAGCCCGGGTCCAAAGTTCTCTACATCCACGCCGAGCAGTTCGTGTCGGATGTGGTCAAGTCCTACCAGCGCAAAACGTTTGACGAGTTCAAGGAACGCTACCACTCGCTGGACCTGCTGATCATCGACGACGTGCAGTTCTTTGCCAACAAGGAACGCACCCAGGAAGAGTTCTTCAACGCCTTCGAGGCGCTGCTGGCCAAGAAGAGCCACATCGTCATGACCAGCGACACCTACCCCAAGGGCCTGGCCGACATCCACGAACGGCTGGTGTCGCGCTTTGACTCGGGCCTGACGGTGGCGATTGAGCCGCCCGAGCTGGAAATGCGGGTGGCGATCCTGATCAGCAAGGCCGAGGCCGAAGGTGCCGCCATGCCCGAGGACGTGGCGTTTTTCGTGGCCAAGAACGTGCGCTCCAACGTGCGCGAACTCGAAGGCGCGCTGCGCAAAATCCTGGCCTACAGCCGCTTCAACCAGAAGGAAGTCTCCATCCAGCTGGCGCGCGATGCCTTGAAAGACCTGCTGAGCATTCAGAACCGGCAGATCAGCGTGGAGAACATCCAGAAAACCGTGGCCGATTTCTACAAGATCAAGGTCGCGGACATGTATTCCAAGAAGCGGCCGGCCAACATCGCCCGCCCGCGCCAGATCGCCATGTTCCTGGCCAAGGAGCTGACGCAAAAAAGCCTGCCCGAAATCGGCGAGCTGTTCGGTGGCCGCGACCACACCACCGTGCTGCACGCGGTGCGCAAGATCGCCGCCGAGCGCCAGACCGTGAGCGAACTGAATCAGCAGCTGCACGTGTTGGAGCAGACCCTCAAGGGCTGACCATGGCCCGCCACCGCGCCCCGGCCGGCACCGCCCGGCAAACCTGCAACAATGTCGGCTGGCGCGCGCTCCGGCCCGCCACCCCGAGACGAGACATCCCCCAGAAAGCACGCGCATGATCGTTTTCCAATCGACCCAGGACAAAGTGTTGGCGGCCTTGCAATCGGTGGCCGGCATCGTGGAGCGCCGGCACACGCTGCCGGTGTTGGCCAATGTGCTGATCCGCAAGACCGGTGGCCAGCTGCAGCTCACCACCAGCGACCTGGAAATCCAGATCCGCACCCAGGCCGACCTGGGCGGCGACGAGGGCAGCTTCGCCACCACCGTGGGCGCGCGCAAGCTGATCGACATCCTGCGCACCCTGCCGGCCGACCAGCTGGTGAGCCTGGAGTCGCAGATGTCCAAGCTCGTGCTCAAGGGCGGCAAGTCCAAGTTCACCCTGCAGACCCTGCCGGCCGAGGACTTCCCGCTGGTGCAGGAGTCGCCCAGCTTTGGCCCGGTGTTCAGTGTGCCGCAAAAAACCCTCAAGGGCCTGCTGGGCCAGGTGAGTTTTGCCATGGCGGTGCACGACATCCGCTACTACCTCAACGGCATTCTGTTCGTGGCCGAGGGCAAGACCCTGAGCCTGGTGGCCACCGACGGCCACCGCCTGGCGTTTGCCAGCGCCGAGCTGGACGTGGAAGTGCCCAAGCAGGAAGTGATCCTGCCGCGCAAGACGGTGCTGGAACTGCAGCGCCTGCTGAGCGACAAGGACGGCGCCATCGAGCTGCAGTTCGCGGCCAACCAGGCGCGTTTCCGCTTCGAGGGCATGGAATTCGTCACCAAGCTGGTCGAGGGCAAGTTCCCCGACTACAACCGCGTCATCCCGCGCAACCACCAGAACATCGTGGTGCTGGGCCGCACCGCGCTGCTGTCGGCGCTGCAGCGTGCGGCCATCATGACCAGCGAGAAATTCAAGGGCGTGCGTCTGAACGTGGAGCCCGGCTCGCTGCGGGTGGCCGCCAGCAACGCCGACCAGGAGGAGGCGGTGGACGAGCTGGACATCGAGTACGGCGGCGACGCCATCGAGATCGGCTTCAACGTCACCTACCTGATCGACGCCCTGACCAACATGGGCCAGGACATGGTGCGGGTGGAGCTGGCCGACGGCAACTCCTCCGCGCTGGTGACCATTCCCGACAACGAACGATTCAAGTACGTGGTGATGCCGATGCGCATCTGACGGGGCGCCCCGGGCCCCGCGCCCGCCACCCCACCCCGAACCCGCGCACCCGTGCGGGTTTGGGCTTTTGAAGACACCCGAGATTTCGACCATGACCGACCCGACCCAGCCCACCACGCCCGCCACCGAGGCCTTCACCACCGCGCAGCCGACGATCGACGCGCACCAGGCCGGGGCGTCCGAGGGCTACGGCGAAGGCGCCATCCAGATCCTGGAAGGCCTGGAGGCGGTGCGCAAGCGCCCGGGCATGTACATCGGCGATACGAGCGACGGCACCGGCCTGCACCACCTGGTGTTCGAGGTGGTGGACAACTCCATCGACGAAGCGCTGGCCGGGCATTGTGACGACATCGTCGTGACCATCCACAGCGACAACTCGATTTCCGTGACCGACAACGGCCGCGGCATCCCGACCGGGGTGAAGCTGGACGACAAGCACGAGCCCAAGCGTTCGGCGGCTGAAATTGCGCTGACCGAGCTGCACGCCGGCGGCAAGTTCAACCAGAACAGCTACAAGGTCTCGGGCGGCTTGCACGGCGTGGGGGTGAGCTGCGTGAACGCGCTGAGCAAGTGGTTGCGCCTGACGGTGCGCCGCGACGGCAAGGTGCACCAGATCGAGTTCGCGCGCGGCTTTGTCCAGAACCGCCTGCTGGACACGGTGGACGGCGTGGAGGTGAGCCCGATGAAGGTGACCGGCGCCACCGACAAGCGCGGCACCGAGGTGCACTTCCTGCCCGACACCGACATCTTCCAGCAGAACCACGATTTCCACTACGAAATCCTGGCCAAGCGCCTGCGCGAGCTGAGCTTTCTGAACAACGGCGTGCGCATCCGCCTGAAGGACGAGCGCAGCGGCAAGGAGGACGACTTCTCCGGCGCCGGCGGCGTCAAGGGTTTTGTGGAGTTCATCAACGCCGGCAAGAAGGTGCTGCACCCGACCGCCTTCCACGCCCTGGGCGAGCGCCCGGCGGACAGCTACGGCGGCATTCCCGGCACCAGCATCGGCGTGGAAGTGGCCATGCAGTGGAACGAGAGCTACAACGAGAACGTGCTCTGCTTCACCAACAACATCCCGCAGCGCGACGGCGGCACCCACCTGACCGGCCTGCGCGCGGCCATGACGCGGGTGATCGGCAAGTACATCGCCGACAACGAGATCGCCAAAAAGCAGAAGGTGGAGGTCAGCGGCGACGACATGCGCGAGGGCCTGTGCTGCGTGCTGAGCGTGAAGGTGCCCGAGCCCAAGTTTTCCAGCCAGACCAAGGACAAGCTGGTCAGCAGCGAGGTGCGCGCGCCGGTGGAAGACATCGTGGCCAAGGCGCTGACCGAGTACCTGGAAGAGCGCCCGCAGGACGCCAAGCTGCTGTGCGGCAAGATCGTGGAGGCCGCGCGCGCCCGCGAAGCCGCCCGCAAGGCGCGCGAGATGACGCGCCGCAAAGGCGTGCTCGACGGCATGGGCCTGCCCGGCAAGCTGGCCGACTGCCAGGAAAAAGACCCGTCGCTGTGCGAAATCTACATCGTGGAGGGCGACTCCGCCGGCGGCTCGGCCAAACAGGGCCGCGACCGCAAGTTCCAGGCGATTCTGCCCCTGCGCGGCAAGATTTTGAACGTGGAGAAGGCGCGTTACGAAAAGCTGCTCTCCAGCAACGAAATCCTCACGCTCATCACCGCCTTGGGCACCGGCATTGGCAAGGCCAGCGCCGACGAGTACAACCCCAAGGGCAAGAGCGGCGCCGACGATTTCAACATCGACAAGCTGCGCTACCACCGCATCATCATCATGACCGACGCGGACGTGGACGGCGCCCACATCCGCACGCTGCTGCTGACCTTCTTCTACCGTCAGATGCCCGAGCTGGTGGAGCGCGGGCACATCTACATCGCCCAGCCGCCGCTGTACAAGGTGAAGGCCGGCAAGGAAGAGCTGTACCTGAAGGACGCCGCCGCCCTGGACGGCTTTTTGCTGCGCATTGCCCTGAAGGATGCCAAGGTGGCCACCGGCGGCGCGGCCAACACCGTGCTGGAAGGCGAGACCCTGGCCGAACTGGCGCGCAAGCACCAGGTGGCCGAAAGCGTGATCGCGCGCCTGAGCGCCTTCATGGACGCCGAGGCGCTGCGCGCGGTGGCCGACGGCGTGGCCCTGAACCTGGACGACATGGAGCAGGCCGCTGCCAGCGCCGCCGCCCTGCAAGTGGCGCTGCGCGAACTCAACACCACCGGTGTGCCGGCCGAAGTGGCCGCCGAGTTTGACGTGCGGGCTGATAAGCCGATCCTGCGCATCAGCCGCCGCCACCACGGCAACATCAAGAGCAGCGTGATCACGCAGGACTTTGTGCACGGTGCCGACTACGCCGCCTTGGCCGAGGCCGCCGACACCTTCCGCGGCTTGCTGGGCGACGGTTCGCGCGTGATGCGCGGCGAGGGTGAGCGCCAGAAGGAAGAAAAGGTGGGCGACTTCCGCCAGGCCATGGCTTGGCTGATTGGCGAAGCCGAACGCACCACCGCCCGCCAGCGCTACAAGGGTCTGGGCGAAATGAACCCCGAGCAGTTGTGGGAAACCACCATGGACCCGAACGTGCGCCGCCTGCTGCAGGTGCGCATCGAAGACGCCATCGAGGCCGACAAGGTGTTCACCATGCTGATGGGCGACGAGGTCGAGCCGCGCCGGGATTTCATCGAGACCAATGCCTTGCGCGCAGGGAACATCGATGTTTGATAAAAATAATTTTTGAGGTATAAATGAGCCTGGCCCAGCCAGGCTTTTTTGTGGAGGCCTCTGAGTAACCTCGTGCGGAACCCTGCCTCAACCCTGACTTCCACCCCGCCGCAACCGCGCCACTTCCTCGGTGAGCGCCGCCACCTGGGCCAGGGCCGCGTCCAATGCGGCCCGCAGGCGGTGCACCTCCTGCGCCAGGTCGTCGGCCACGGCGGTCACGCGTTCGCGGTTGGCTTCGCGGGTGTCGGCCAGTGTCGCGCTCAGGCGGTCCAGCCAGGCCATCACCTCCCGCCGGGTGCTGTCCTTGTGCAAGGGCGTTTGCAGGGTGGCTTTTTTCACATCGGCGCGCCGGCACAGCTCGGACTGGGTAACGCGCCCGTGGTTGTAGGGGTAGATGCCGTGGTGGGCAGTGATGTCGGCCTCGATGTCTGCCATGGCTTGGTGCAGCCGCTGCAACATGGCCTGGGTGCGCGGGTTGGGGGCGTCTGGGGTGGGGGAAACGGTCATCGCGGGGCCACTGATGGAGGGGATGGGTTGGCAAACGCCTATGCTACCAACGGCCGGGCGGCGGCGCCCGCCGTGCGTTCGGCGTACAGTGTGGTTCCGTTTGCCCCCACCGCCCCATGACCCGCATCGCCGTCATCGACTTTGAAACCACCGGCATGTCGCCCCTGTATGGCGACCGACCGACCGAGGTCGCCATCGTCATGACCGAAGGCGGTCGTGTCGTGGACCAGTTCCAGAGCCTGATGAACCCGCACCGGCGCATCCCCGGCTTCATCGCCCAACTCACCGGCATCACCGACGCCATGGTGCGCGCCGCCCCGCCGGTGGCCACGGTGATGGCCGAGGCCGCCCGCTTCGTTGGCGCGGCGCCGCTGGTGGCGCACAACGCGTCGTTCGACCGCAAGTTCTGGCAGGCCGAGCTGGCGGCGCTGGGCCTGGACGCGGCGCAGCCCTTTGCTTGTACCGTGCTGCTGGCGCGCCGGCTGTACCCGCAGGCGCCCAACCACAAGTTGAGCACGCTGGCCCATTACCTGGGGCTGGCGCGCGAAGGCCGGGCCCACCGGGCCCTGTCCGATGCCCTGGTGACGGCGGCGGTGCTGGGCCGCATCCAGGCCGACCTGACCGAGCGGCACGGCCTGCCCGACGCCGGGCACGCGGTGCTGAGCGGTTTGCAGCAGTGCAGCCGCGCCGCGGTGCCCGGCTGGCTGCAACGCCACGCCCACGCCGCCTGAGCCGGCCCGGGACTGCCTACAATGCAGCCCCTTCGCCCGTCCGGCCCGCGATCCACCCTTTCCCCGCCGCCTCCAGCGGCCCCGCCCCGCCCATGCACCTCGTCGTTGACCCCGAACTCCAAGCCTACATCGACCCCCTCACGCCCGACGAACACGCCGCGCTGGAGCGCAGCCTGCTGACCGAGGGCTGCCGCGACGCCCTGGTGCTGTGGGGCGACCTGCTGGTGGACGGGCACAACCGCTACGCCATCTGCCAGAAGCACGGCCTGCCGTTCCAGACCGTGCAGAGCCAGCTGTTCCAGAGCCGGGAGGACGTGCTGCTGTGGATGATCGACCAGCACCTGGGCCGGCGCAGCGTGTCGGATTTTCAGCGCGGGGTGCTGGCGCTGCGCAAGCGCGATCTCATCGACCAGCGCCGCGCGGCCTACTTGGCCGCGTCGGCCGCCCAGGCACCCGCGCCCGGTACCGACAGCGACGCCGACGACGACCTTCCGTGGGAGGGGGAGGCCACCCCGGCCATTGCCGCGCTGACGCGCCCGCTCAAGAGCCGCGAAGACATCGCCCGCGCCGCCCGCCTGTCCAGCAACCAGGTGGTGATGATCGAAAAAATCCACAAGCAGGCCGCGCCCGAGGTGGTGACGGCGGTGAAGGTCGGCGCCCTGTCCCTGAACGCCGCCGCGGCCGTGGCCACCCTGCCGCCCGAAGAGCAGCAGGCCGCCGCCAGCGCAGGCATGCCGGGCCTGAAGCAGGCCGCCAAGCGCGTGCGCGAGGCCAAGCGCAAACACCGCGAAGCGGCCGTGCCGGCCCCTGCCGACGCCGGGACCGCCGCGCCGGTGGCCGCGGGTGCGGCCGACGAGCTGGCGCAACTGCGCCGCCAGGTGCAGCAGCTGACCGCCGAAAACCAACAGCTGCGCAAACAGGTGGCCACGCTGCTGGAGCGCCAGCTGGCGCCCGGCACCCCGGCCGCGGACTGACGCCCCGCCGTGGACCCGTTCGATCCCCGGCAACTCCAGCGCCTGCTGACGGTGGAGATGCCCTATGGCAAGTACCAGGGTCGGGTGATTGCCGACCTGCCGGGGCATTACCTGAACTGGTTCGCCCGCGAGGGCTTTCCTCGCGGCGACCTGGGCCGCCTGCTGGCCCTGATGCAGACCATCGACCACAACGGTTTGTCGCACCTGCTGCAGCCCCTGCGCGCGGCCCAGTGCCCCCGAACCTGAACGCCCTCACCATGCCCACCCTGCACATTCCCCCACACCTGCAAACCGGCTGCCGTCTGCGCCATTACAAAGGCGGCGCCTACGAGGTGGTCGGCGCCTGCGTCATCGAAGCCACCGGCGAGACCGGCATTCTGTACCGGCCGCTGCAGGGCGACGCCACCGACTTGCTGTGGATGCGACCCGCCCCGGCCTTCGACGATCTCGTGGCCACGCCGCAGGGCGAGGTGCGGCGCTTCCAGCCCTTGTGAGCGGCCCTGGCCGCGTTCAGGCGCTGACCGCGGTGCGGTGGGCCAGCAGGGTTTTCGCGGCCTCCAGGCGCCAGGGCAGGGGCACATGGGGTGCGTTCATCACGGCCAGCAGGAAGGCGCGCGGGTCGGTGTGCACGCCCAGCGACGGCTCGCCGTCCAGCGGGGCTTCGGTCCACAGGTCGGCCGTGGGTGCGGTCTGCGGGGCCTGGGTGGGTGCTGGCACGGCCGTTTCAGGGGCCGGATGCAAGCGGGCCCAGGCCTGCCGCCACGCGGCCGGCGCCGCGGGCCGCAACCGGGCCAGCAGGTCGGCCTGGGCCTCGGGGTTGGGTGGGGTGTCCAGCCACGGGTCGTCCGCGAACATGGGGGCCAGGCCGGGCGCCACGAAGGCGGACCAACGCCCACCCTGGTCGGCCGGCACGGGCGCGGCGTGGCGTAGGCCGTTGGGGCCGTCGGGCGGGGTGGGCCAGCAGCGCAGCCGGGCCGCCGGGGCCTCGGGCAGGTAGCGCCGCACCAGCGCTTGCAAAAAGCGGTGGGCCTCGGCCGCCGGCACCGGGTCGGCCAGGGCCAGCCACAGTTGCCCGCCGTCCACGCCCGAGACGGCCAGCGCCGGGGCGGGCAGTTCCAGGTCGTCCTGCACCGCGGCCCACAGCGCCGCCAGCGCGGTCCAGTCCGGCGGGCGGGCCAGTTCCAGCACCAGGGCGCGGGTGCGCCCGTCGGGCGTCAACAGGGGCTGGCCGTCGGCCGGTGCCGGGGTCAGGTAGAGGCGTTGCAGTTCGGTGGGCAGGCGGTCCATGGGGTGGGGACTCTACCGCACCCCGCTCAGGTTTTGTAGCCGGGGTCCAGGCGTTCGACCTTGCGCAGCAGCGCCGGCCAGGCCAGTTGCGCGCCCTTGCCGCCGGTGGCGGTGCGCATCACGTGCCCCATGTTGTTCAGGATGGCCGGGTCCACCTCGACCAGGGCGCCGCCGGCCTGGGCGTCGATCTGGATGCGGCAGGTGTTCTCGAAGGTGTACATCGCCAGAAAGGCCTCGGCGATGCTGGTGCCCACGGTGAGTAGGCCGTGGTTGCGCAGCATCAGGTAGGTGGCCTGGCCCAGGTCGGCCTGCAGGCGCGGCTTTTCGTCGTCGCGCAGGGCCACGCCCTCGTAGCCGTGGTAGGCCAGCGAGGCCAGCACGAAGGTGCTCTGCTGGCTGATGGGCAGCACCCCGCAACGCTGGGCGCTCACCGCCACCCCGGCGCGCGAATGGGTGTGCAGCACGCACTCCACCTCGGGCCGGGCCTCATGCACCGCGCTGTGGATGACGAAACCTGCCGGGTTCACCTGGAACGGTGTGTCTTGCAGCTTGTTGCAGGCCATGTCCACCTTGATCAGGCTGGAGGCGGTGATCTCGTCGAACATCAGCCCGAAGGGGTTGATGAGGAACTGGTGGTCGCCGCCGGTGACGCTGTCGGGCAGCTTGACGCTGATGTGGGTGAAGATCAGGTCGCTCCAGCCGTAGGC
>NZ_JAAQQT010000683.1:38502-44580 GCF_011742065.1 Aquabacterium sp. A08 | reverse complement strand
AAGACCGTGCACGCCCACAGCGGCGCGGTGGAGCTGGGACCGTACCGGCACTACATGCAGAAAGAGATCTTTGAGCAGCCGCGGGCCATCGCCGACACGCTGGAAGGCATCGAGGGCATTGCCCCCGAGCTGTTCGACGGCCAGGGCGAGCACGCCACCGCCGCCTGGCGCGTGTTCAAAGACATCGACCAGGTGCTGATCCTGGCCTGCGGCACCAGCTACTACAGCGGCTGCACCGCCAAGTATTGGCTGGAGGGCATCGCCGGCATGCCCACCCAGGTGGAAGTGGCCAGCGAATACCGCTACCGCACCAGCGTGCCCCACCCGAAGACGCTGGTCGTCACCATCAGCCAGAGCGGCGAAACCGCCGACACCCTGGCCGCGCTGCGCCACGCGCAGAGTCTGGGCATGACCCACACGCTGACCATCTGCAACGTGGCCACCAGCGCCATGGTGCGCGAGTGCGAGCTGGCCTACATCACCCGCGCCGGGGTGGAAATTGGCGTGGCCAGCACCAAGGCCTTCACCACCCAGTTGGCCGGGCTGTTCCTGCTGACGCTGGCGCTGGCCCAGGCCAAAGGCCGCCTAAGCGCCGAGGACGAAGCACAACACTTGAAGGCCATGCGCCACCTGCCGGTGGCCTTGCAAGCCGTGCTGGCGCTGGAGCCCCAGCTCATCCAGTGGGCCGAGGCGTTTGCGCAAAAGGACAACGCGCTGTTCCTGGGCCGGGGGCTGCACTACCCGATTGCGCTGGAAGGCGCGCTGAAGCTGAAGGAGATCAGCTACATCCACGCCGAGGCCTACCCCGCGGGTGAACTGAAGCACGGCCCGCTGGCCCTGGTGACCAGCGCCATGCCGGTGGTGACGGTGGCACCCAACGACGCGCTGCTGGAAAAGCTGAAAAGCAACATGCAGGAGGTGCGCGCGCGCGGCGGTGTGCTCTACGTGCTGGCCGACGCCGACACCCACATCGCCAGCGGCGAAGGGCTGAACGTGGTGCGCATGCCCGAGCACTACGGCGTGCTCAGCCCCATCCTGCACGTGGTGCCGCTGCAGCTGCTGGCCTACCACACGGCGCTGGCCAAGGGCACGGACGTGGACAAGCCGCGCAACCTGGCCAAGAGTGTGACGGTGGAGTAGTTTGGCTCGCGAGTGGTTGGAAAGAGGGGGCAGAGGCCCCCTTTTTTCTTGGCGGCTCCCCTAAACAGGGGAGCTTGAGGCCGTCGTATCCGAGTGACAATTCTCCCAACTTTTTCAAGGGATGAATATGATATTTCAAGGGGCAAAAGTCTGGGCTTTGTTGAGCATGGCGGTGGTGATTGGCGGTTGCTCGTCGATCACGCAAAGCGAGATGCAACCCGTCTCTTTGACGGCCACATTCGAAGGCAAGCCAGTGGAGGCCGAGTGCAAGATCAACAACGAGAAAGGCAATTGGACTGCGCGTACTCCTAGCAACATTTCGGTGCGCAAATCCAACGAAGACCTGGAAGTGGCTTGTAAGAAGGAAGGCCTGCCCGATGGCATCCTGAAAGCCATTTCCAGAGCCGCGGGCTCGATGTTTGGAAACATCATCTTTGGCGGAGGCATCGGTGCAATCATCGACCACAACAAAGGCACTGGGTACGACTATCCCAATCAGTTGCCGGTCAAGATGGGCGAGTCGGTTGTGGTGGACAAGAAAACTGAGAACGCGCTGCACACCGCCAACGCCAAGTAAGTCACAAGCCCGCGGTCTTGGTGTACGCGTTCAGGGGGCACCGGGGACCCAGATTGCACTCACGGCTCTGGGCATGCACCCCCGGTGTGGCCTGCACCGGTCGGTAGACGTGTCTTCAGAACCAGCCCAGCGACACCAGGGCAATCTGCGGCCAGGCGATCAGCAGGCCCACGGCGATCAGGTTGGCGATCACAAACGGCATGACCCCCTGGAAGATGGTGGACAGCTTGACCTCGGGCAGCAGCGTTTTCACGGTGAACACGTTCATGCCCACGGGCGGTGTCAGCATGCCGATCTCGATCATCATCACCACAAAGATGCCGAACCAGATCGGGGAGGCGCCCATTTCCACCGCCACGGCGGTGAAGATGGGGGCCGTCAGCAGGAGCAGGCCCATGGCCTCCATCAGCGCGCCCAGCACCAGGTAGATGAACACCATGGCCAGCAGCACCCCGACCAGTGAGAGCCCGCTGTTCTGTATCCACTCCACCAGCTGAAAGGTCAGGCCCGACAGGGTGATGAAGTTGGCGAACACCAGGGCACCGAAGACGATCGCGAAGATCATGGCGGTGGTCGCGGCGGTTTCGTGCAAGCAGGACAGCACGCCCTGGAGGGTCAGCTTGCGCCGTGCCAGTGCAATCAGCAGGGCGCCGGTGGCACCCATGCCGGCGCACTCGGTGGCGGTGAACACGCCGCCGTACAGCCCGCCCATGACGAACCCAAACAGCACGATCGTGGACCACACCCCTTTGAGCGCCAGGAAGCGTTGCCGCAGCGGCAGGCGCTGACCGCGGGGGCCCAGTTCGGGGTTCAGCAGCAGGGTGACCCACACCGCACCCAGGAACAGCGCCAGCAGCAGCAGGCCGGGCACGATGGTGGCAATGAACAGCTGGCGGATGTCGGTCTCGGTCAGCAGCCCAAAAATCACCAGGGGCACCGAGGGCGGAATGAGCACGCCCAACACCCCGCCCGAGGCCACGGCGCCGGTCGAGAGCCGGTCGTGGTAGCCCAGGCGGCGCATCGGTGGCATGGCCACTTTGGTCATGGTGGCGGCGGTGGCGATGGAGCTCCCGGAAATGGCCGCAAACAGGCTGCAGGCCGCCAGCGTGGCGTGGGCCAGCCCACCCTTGAGGTGGCCCAGCCAGGCGTTGGCGGCGTCGTACAGCTCGCCGCTGATGTCGGCCTTGTGCACGAACAGTCCCATCAGGATGAACATGGGCAGCACGGACATGCCGTAGTTGGTGGAGGCATCGACCACCACCTGGCCCAGCATGTGCAGGGCCGGGTCCACGCCGCGCAGGGCCGCGTAGCCGCCCACCCCCGCCAGCAGCATGGCAAACGCCAGGGGCACACCGGCAAAGGCGAGCAGAAAAACGGCTGCGAAGCCGACGATGGCCGCGGTCATGCGGGGTCTCCTTTGTGTTGCAAGGTGCGCCAGATGAGCCTCAGCACCACCAACGTGCTCAGGCCGGCGAACAGCATGAGCGCAAAGCTCAGCGGGGCGTGGGGCAGGCCCAGCACGATGGAGGCCGAACCGCTCTCCAGGTCGTCTTGCCCCTGCAGGTAGAGGCGCCAGGTGAGCAGGCCCAGAGCGATGGCGCTGCAGGCATCGCACAGCACCAACTTGATGGTTCGGCCGCGACCGCGCACCAGGTTATCGATCAGGCTGACCGTGACGTGCGCCCGGTGTCGAGTCACCAGTGGCAGCGCGGTGAAGATGACCGCCGCCATGGCGTATTCGATCACCTCGACGCTGCCGCGCACGGGCGAGGCAAAAATGTAGCGTCCGAGGACATCGGCAAACGTCAGGACCACGATCAGTGCCACCGGCACGGCGCTGAGCCAGGCCAGTACCCGATCGAGGCCGTCTGGCCGGTCGCCGTTGCAAGGGGGTTCGCTGTGACTCATGTCGGTGCAATCCTGTGAAAACGTCAGGCCGGCATCCGCAGCACCGGCTTGACGGTGCTGCCGGCGCGGGCGTCGGCCATGGCCTGGTGGATGGATTCGAAAGGGTAGATTTTCATCAGCTTCTCGAACGGGAAGCGGCCTTGGGCCTGCAGGCGGATCAGGTCGGGGATGAAGGCATCGGCGTTCGCGTCGCCCTCCACGATGCCGCGCAGCGTTTTGCCATTCAGCATCACGTCACGCACGTCCACTTCCAGTTGGGTCCCGACCGGCGCGCCCCCCACGAAGCCGCAGCGCCCGAGTGGCCCCAGACCGTCCAGTGCCTGCCGCAGCACCGCGCTGACGGCGGTCGTGTCCAGGCTGCAATCGGCACCACCGCCGGTGAGCTCGCGGATGCGGGCCACCACGTCGGTGTCGCCATCGGCCAGCACGGTGTGGGTGGCACCCAGTTCGGCCGCCAGCGCCAGGCGGTCCGCCACGCGGTCCACGGCAACGATGGTCGCTGCCCCTATGGCCCGGGCGGCCATGAGGCCCGCCATGCCCACGGCGCCGGTGCCGAACACCACCACCGATTCGCCCATCTGCGGCTTGAGCACGTTGATGATGGCACCGGCCCCCGTCTGGATGCCGCAACCCAATGGACCCAACAACTCGAACAGTTCGTGGGGCACCGAGTCGGGCACCTTCACCACGTTCTGTTCGGTGCAGAGGCAGTGCGTGGCAAACGACGACTGGCCGAAGAAGTGGTGCCGCACCGGCTGGCCGTCGCGTGACAAGGCGGTGCTGCCGTCGCGGCGCTGGCCCAGAAAGTTGCTGCCGAAAAAATACCGGCAGTAGCTGGGGGCGTGGCGCAGGCAGCTGGGGCAGGCGCCGCAGAAGTTGTAGCTGAGCACCACCCGGTCGCCCACCTGGACCTTGGTGACTGCGCTGCCTACCGACTCCACCACGCCGGCCCCTTCGTGGCCGAGGACGATGGGTTGATCGACCGGGAAGGGGCGGCCCATGACGGAAATGTCGGTATGGCACACACCGGTGGCCACCAGCCTGACGCGTATCTCGCGGTCGCGCGGCGCCTCGATCTCGAGCGGCTCGATGACCAGCGGGGTGCCCGGGGCGTTCAGTACGGCTGCAGTGATGCGCATGTCAGGCCGCCTGGGTGATGGGCACGACGCGGCTGGATTCGCCGGCTTCTTGCTCCAGCAGCCGGTCGATCATGTAACGCACCCGGCCCAGTGCGGCGTCGTTGCGCACCGAGCGCATCTTCGCATCCGGCTGGCTGTTGATGACCTGCTGTTGCGCTTCGATCACCCAGCGGTCTTCTGCAAAGGCGGTGGCAATGCCTTGGCCCACCCGCTCGATCATGCGGGCATCGTCGTGCGGGAACTGGCAGGGCTGCACCCAGAAGTAGTGGGTGGTCTGCTCGGTTTCGGGCGTGAGCAGCGAGAAGTGGCGCAGGTGCAACGCGCCGTCGCGCTCGTGCGGTTCGCCCTCGCCCGGCGGCACCGAGCCGGCCCAGTTCTCGAAGACCGAGGGCAGCCACCACACCTGGCGGTTCCAGAAGTCCACCTTGCCGGCGAACCGGCCGGCCATGCCGTGCAGGGGCGACGGGTCGCAATTGCGGATGACGCGGTTCAAGCGGATGCCACGGTCAAAGGGAATGATCTCGGGGCGGGCGTTGGGGAAGGCGTTGTTGGCCAGCGTCGTGCGGTGCACGAAGGTCAGGTGGGTGAAGTCCAGCAGGTTGTCGGCGATCAGCTGGTAGTTGGCCTGGTAGTGGATGTAGCCGGTGGCGGTGGGCCAGCCGGGGGCGCCGTTCCAGTGCACGTCCACGATGTCGTCGGGGTTGGCGCGTGCCGGGTCGCCCATCCAGATCCAGAGCAGGTTGTGGCGCTCCACCAGCGGGAAGCTGCGCACGCACATGCCGGGCGGAATCTGCTCTTGGCCCGGGATTTCGACGCACTGGCCGCTGGCGTTGAACACCATGCCATGGTAGCGGCAGCGGATACCACCGTCCTCCACGTCGCCCAGCGACAGGGGCGCCAGGCGGTGGCAGCAGCGGTCCTCCAAGGCCACGGCGGTGCCGCGGGCGGTGCGGAACAGCACCACTTTTTCGTTCAGGAAGGTCCGGGCCAAGGGCTTGTTGGTGCATTCCGCCGCCATCCCTGCCACGTACCAGGCATTTTTCACAAACATAGGGGGGTCTCCAGTCCACAACAGGCCCCCGCGCGTGCCGACGGCCGGGGCCTCGGGGGTCAGCGGTTGGCCGCTGCCTCGGCGCGGTAGAAGTCCAGCGCTTCGCGGCCGTTGATGCCCAGTTTCTGCGCATCGCTCAACCAGGCCTGGGTGAGCGGGGCGCCGAGCGCCTGCAGCTCCTTGTTGAAGGCGTCGCTGGCTTTGTGGAACTTGATGCCCTTGGCCGCGGCTTCTGCACGCATTTTGTTTTCCAGGTCGTCGTA
>NZ_JAAQQT010000683.1:4218-38452 GCF_011742065.1 Aquabacterium sp. A08 | reverse complement strand
CACGAAGGACGGCGCGGTGATGCTGCCGGCCAGGTCGGTCACGTCGGTGGCGTAGGACAGGGTCTTGAGGCCGTTGGCGTCGGAGACGGAGTAGCCGGCGAAGGCGTCCACCGTCTTGCCCGAGATGATCTCGTGGCTGCGCGCCGCCGGCGCGGCCACCACGCCGGCCCCGGCGGCTTCGAGCATCGTGGCCGCCACGCCGGGCAGGGCGTACACCTTGCGGCCCTTGATCTTGTCGACGCCGTCGAGTGGCCCTTTCATGCCGAACAGCACGCCGGGGGGCAGCACGAACATGGCCAGCACCTGCACGTCGTCCAGTTCCTTGGCCTTGGCAAAGTGCTTCTGGTAGGTGCGCCACAAGGCGACCGAGCTGCCGCGGGCCGTGGTGTTGACGAACGGCAGCTGGGCCACCTGGTTCAGCTTGACCTGTTCGGCCAGCAGCCCATGAAACTGGTAGGCGATGTCGAACACCCCTTTGTTCACGCTGGCCAGCTGCTGGTGGGGCGCGGCCAGGCTGGAGGGTGCCACGTCCACCTTGACCCGGCCTTCGGTGACCTGGCCGATCTTTTCGGCCCAGGGCTTGATCACCAGGCTGGTGACCGGGTGCTGGGGGGCCAGGAAGCTGTTCAAGAGCAAGGGGCTGCTTTGCGCCATGGCGCCCAGCGGCAGGGCGAGCAGCAGTGCGGAGGCACAGAGGGTGCGGCGAACGTTCACGGTTTGTCTCCTGTTGTATGGGGGGTGAACGGGCATGATAGGGAGCCGGTTGTGCAAGCTGCAAATCGATTTTTTGCAGCATTGATCAGAAATTTGAATAACAAAGCAGCGGGGCCGCGCGGGGTGGCGCGGCCAGCCGTGCCGGTGCGGGCGGGCTTACAGCCAGAGGTGCCGGGTGAGCGACAGCCCACTGACCACCAGCAGCACGGCCATGGTGCGCCGCATGACCGGGGGCGGGATGTGGCGCGCCAGCCGGTTGCCCAGGATGACGCCGACGGCCGCCACCGGCAGGCCCACGGCCCAGCGCTGCAGGGTGTGGGCGCTGTCGATCTGGCCCGAGCCGGCCAGAACCGCGATGGCCACCGAGCCTGCCACCACCATCACCACCGGCACGGTGGCCCGGACCTCGGCGACGCTCGCCAAGCGCCGCTGCAGCAACGCCAGCACCACCGGCCCGGCCGTGGCAAACATCACCTCGATGACCCCGATCAGGCCGCTGCCCAGGTGGTAGCCCAGGCGGGAGTGCGGGGTGGCGGGGCCTGCGGCCGTCTGGCGCAGGGCGCGCAAGCCCACCCCGGCGATGTAGAGCCCCAGCACGAACAGCGGCCACCGCTTGTCCAGCTGGCCCAGCAGCCACAGGCCGACCAGCGAGCCCGCCGCCATGCCCGGCAGCATGGCCCCCAGGGCCCGCCAGCGCACCTGCCGCAGGTTCAGGCCGCCATGCAGCATGGAGGCCGGTACGTCCAGCAGGATGGCCAGCGCGACCACTTCGGGCAGCGGCCATTGCCAGGCCAGCAAGGGAACGGTGACCAGGGCCGAGCCAAAGCCGGTGATGCCCAGCACCAGGTAGCCGGCGAGCAGCACGCCGGCGGGGTAGATCCATTCGTGCCAGTCCATGGGGTCAGTCGTTGCGCAGCGCGTAATGCTGGATCCAACGGATCAGGCCGGCGGCCGCGGGGGTGAGGGGCAGGTCGTGGCGGCGCAGCACGAAGATGGTCGGGCTCGGCAGGGGGTCCTCGATCGGGAGGATGCACAGCTGGTCCTTGTAGGCGTTGCGTTCGTACAAACCGCGGGGCATGGTGGTGAGCATGTCGCTGTGTGCCAGCACACCCGGCAAGGCCAGGAAGGACTCGCAGACGATGCCCAGCTTGGGCTCGGGCAGCCCGAGCCGGGCGAAGGCGTCGCGGATGATGGCGCCCGGCCCGCGCGGCGCACTGGAGAACGCCCAGCGGCATTCCTGCAGTTCGGCCAGCCGGGTGGCGTGGGCTTTGGCGTGGCTGCGTTGGCCGACGATGACCACATCGCTCACGTGCAGGGCCTGCGCTTCCAGGTCGGCGTCGAGGTCGTGCTTGTGGGCCGCGGTCAGGGCAAAGTCCAGCGTGCCATCGCGCAGCTGGGGCGAGACCGAGGGGTAGAGCCCGTCGCGCACGTTCACGGTGACCGCCGGGAACTCGCGTGCAAAGCTGGCCAACGCCTGCGGCAAGGGGCCCAGCGCGATGGCGGGCGAGGTGGCGAACGTCACGTGCCCTTCCCAGTGGCCGCGCAGCTGGCCGATTTCCTCGTGCGCCCGGCGGCTTTCCGACACGATCAGTCGCGCGTGCTTCATGAAGGCCTGGCCGAAGGGTGTGAGGCTGACGCCGCGCTTGGTGCGTACCAGCAGGGGGGCTTTGAGCTCCTCTTCCAGCTGCTGGATGGCGGCGGACAGGGCCGGTTGCGACAGATGCAGCAGCTGGGCGGCCGCCCGCAAGCTGCCCACTTCTTCGATGTAAATCAGCGCCTGCAGGGTCTGGAGCTTCATGTCATGCCCTCTGGGTGATTGGAAAATCCGATCATATTCTCGAAAAATCGAATTGTTCTATGCAGATGGCCGCACTAGCATCAGCGCAAACCCTAGAGGAGACCGATTCATGTTTGTACGCAATTGCTGGTATGTGGCCGCCTGGGACATCGAAGTCCCGCAAGAAGGCCTGTTTCACCGAACGCTGCTCAACGAGCCGGTGCTGCTGTACCGCGATACCCAGGGCCGCGTGGTGGCGCTGGAAAACCGCTGCTGCCACCGCTCGGCCCCGCTGCACATTGGCCGCAAGGAGGGCGACTGCGTGCGCTGCATGTACCACGGCCTGAAGTTCGACCCCACCGGCGCCTGCGTGGAAATTCCCGGTCAGGAACAGATCCCGCCCAAAACCTGCATCAAGCGCTACCCGGTGGTGGAGCGCAACCGGCTGGTCTGGATCTGGATGGGCGATCCGGCGCGCGCCAACCCGGACGACATCGTCGACTACTTCTGGCACGACTCGCCCGAATGGCGCATGAAGCCCGGCTACATCCACTACCAGGCCAGCTACAAGCTCATCATCGACAACCTGCTCGACTTCACCCACCTGGCCTGGGTGCACCCCACCACGCTGGGAACCGACAGCGCGGCCGACCTCAAGCCCAAGATCGAGCGCGACACCACCGGCAACGGCACGCTGACCATCAGCCGCTGGTACCTCAACGACGAGATGCCCAACCTGCACAAGGGCGTGGCCAAGTTCGAGGGCAAGGTGGACCGCTGGCAGGTGTACCAGTGGTCGCCGCCTGCGCTGTTGCGCATGGATGCCGGCTCGGCACCGGCCGGCACTGGCGCGCCCGACGGCTACCGCGTGCCCGAGGCGGTGCAGTTCCGCCACACCTCCATCCAGACCCCCGAGACGGAAACCACCAGCCACTACTGGTTCTGCCAGGCACGCAACTTCGACCTCGACGACGAGGCCATGACCGAGAAGATCTTCCAGGGCGTGGTGGTGGCCTTCGAGGAAGACCGCACGATGATCGAGGCGCAGCAGAAGATCCTCAACCTTGTGCCCGAGCGCCCGATGGTGCCGATTGCGGCCGACGCCGGCCTGAACCAGGCCCGCTGGCTGCTCGACCGCCTGGCCAAGGCCGAATCGGCCGAGGGGCAGGCATGAGCGCCGACATAGACGTCACCGTCGTCGGACTCCGCGCGGTGGCCCGCGACGTGCTGGCCGTGGAGCTGAAGCACAAGTCCGGGCAAGCCCTGCCCGGGGCCCAGGCCGGCGCCCACATCGACCTGGCCCTGGGCAACGGGCTGGTGCGCCAGTACTCGCTGGTCAACGCCACGGGTCAGACCAGCATGGGCAGCTACGTGGTGGCCGTGGGCTGGGACGCAAACAGCCGGGGCGGCTCGGTCTGGGTCCACGAAAAGCTCAAGGTCGGCCAGTCGCTGCGGGTGAGCGCGCCACGCAATCTGTTCGAGATGGCAGCGGAACACCGCCGCGTGCTGCTGCTGGCCGGTGGCATTGGCATCACCCCCATCTATGCCATGGCACAGGCCTGTGCACAGCGGGGCCTGGACTTCGAGCTGTGGGCCAGTGCCCGTTCGGCCCCGCGCCTGGCCTACCTGGAAGAGTTGAAGGCCTTGGCGGGCGAGCGCTTGCACCTGCATTTCGACGACGAGCAGGGCGGCCCGATGGACCTGGCCCCGCGCCTGCAGACCCAGCGCTGGGATGCGGTGTATGCCTGTGGCCCGGCCCCCATGCTGGACGCCTTGACCGCCGCGACCCCGCACTGGGCCCCTGGTTCGGTGCGCATGGAGCGCTTCAAGGGCGCCGAAGTGCCGGCCAGCGAACGGCAGCCGTTTGAGCTCACGCTGCAGCGCGCCGGCCTGACCACCACGGTCGGCGCCCACGAAAGCGTGCTCGACGCCATGGAACGTCTGGGCGTGGACTACCCCTGGTCGTGCCGCGAAGGCATCTGCGGCACCTGCGAAGCGCCGGTGCTGGACGGCGCGGTGCAGCACTTGGACTACGTGCTGTCGCCCGAGGAGCGCGCCGAGCAGCGGCGCATGATGGTCTGCGTGTCACGTTGTGGCGGCGGCCGTCTGGTTCTGGACATCTGAAAGCAAACACCATGAATATGCAAGACAAGGTCGCCATCGTCACCGGTGGCGCATCGGGGTTTGGTGCGGCCATCGCGCGCCGCCTGAGCCAGGCGGGGGCCGCGGTGATGGTGGCCGACCTCAACGCCGAGGGCGCCCAGCGCCTGGCCGATGAACTGACCGCCACTGGCGGCCGGGCGGCGGCCGTGGCCTGTGACGTGTCCCGCGAGGCCGATTACCGCCGCATGGTGGACGTCACCGTCCAGCAGTTGGGCGGGCTGGACATCGTGGTCAACAACGCCGGCACCACCCACCGCAACAAGCCGGCACTGCAGGTGACCGAAGACGAGTTCGATCGCGTCTACCGCGTCAACCTGAAAAGCGTGTACTGGGCGGCGCAGTGCGCGCTGCCACACTTCGCGGCCCAGGGCCACGGCGTGATGGTGAACGTGGCCTCCACCACTGGGGTGCGTCCCGGTCCCGGGCTGACCTGGTACAGCGGCAGCAAGGCCGCCATGATCAACCTCACCAAGGGCCTGGCGCTGGAGTTCGCCCGTGCCGGGGTGCGCATCAACGCGGTCAACCCCATGATCGGCGAAACCCCCATGATGGCCGACTTCATGGGCATGGAAGACACGCCCGCCAACCGCGAGAAGTTCCTGGCCCGCATTCCGCTGGGCCGCTTCACCCGGCCCGACGACGTGGCCTCGGCCGTCGCTTTCCTGGCGTCCGACGAGGCGAGTTTCCTGACCGGCGTCTGCCTGGACGTGGACGGGGGGCGCAACATATGAGCACGCCCACGGTCGACTACCGCTGCCCCCCGCTGCTGCTGGGCGGCGAATGGCGCACCGGCCGCCATGCCCAGCGGCTGGCGGTGCACAACCCGGCCACCGGCGAGCGGCTGGACGAGCTGGCCCTGGCCAGCGCCGACGACCTGCAGTTGGCCCTGCAGACCACCCACAAGGCCTTTGACCACTGGCGCCAGGTGCCGGCGCACGAGCGCTGCGCCCGGCTGGAGCGCGGCGTGGCCCGCCTGCGCGAGCACACCGAACGCATCGCCACCCTGCTGACGCTGGAGCAGGGCAAGCCGCTGGCGGAAGCCCGCGCCGAATGCGCCATGGCGGCCGACCTGATCAAGTGGTACGCCGAGGAGGCGCGCCGCGTCTACGGCCGCGTCATTCCGGCCCGCCTGCCGAACAGCCGCATGGACGTGCTGAAGTTCCCGGTGGGGCCGGTGGCGGCGTTGTCGCCCTGGAACTTCCCGCTGGTGCTGTCGGCGCGCAAGATCGGTGGCGCCCTGGCGGCCGGCTGCTCCATCGTCGTCAAGGGGGCCGAAGAAACCCCGGCCAGCGTCGCCGCCATGGTTGACTGCCTGAACCAGGAATTGCCGCCCGGCGTGCTGCAACTGGTGTATGGCGTGCCCAGCGAGGTGTCGGAGGCTTTGATCCGCTCGCCCATCATCCGAAAGGTCACCTTCACCGGCTCGGTGCCGGTGGGGCGCCACCTGGCCGGCATGGCGGCGCAACACCTCAAACGCATCACGCTGGAACTGGGCGGGCACGCACCGGTGATCGTCTGCCGCGATGCCGACCTGCAGCGCACCGTCAACCTGATGGTGCAGCACAAGTTCCGCAACGCCGGGCAGGCCTGCCTGGCCCCGACCCGTTTCTTCGTGGACCGTCAGGTCTATGGCGACTTCGTCGACGCCTTTGGTGCCGCCACCCAGGCCTTGCGCCTGGGCGCCGGCCTGGACCCCGCGACCCAGATGGGGCCGGTGGCCAGCGCGCGCCGCCAGGCGGCGGTGCAGGACCTGATCGACCGCTCGGTGGCCATGGGCGCGCGCCCGGTCGTCGGGTCGGCGCCCGCCACCGGCTGCTTTGTGCCCCCCACCTTGCTGGCCGATGTGCCCAGCGCGGCCCCCGTGCTGACCGAGGAGCCGTTCGGCCCGGTGGCCTGTGCCCTGCCGTTCGACACGCTGGACGAAGCGATTGGCGCGGCCAACGCCAACCCCTACGGGCTGGCCGGCTACCTGTTCACCGACTCGGCCAAGGCCATCCTCGCGGTGTCCGAGCGCCTGGAGGTGGGCAGCCTGGCCATCAACGGCATGGGCGTGTCGGTGCCGGAGGCGCCGTTTGGCGGGGTCAAGGACAGCGGCTACGGCAGCGAATCCGGCACCGAGGGCATGGAGGCCTTCCTCGACACCAAGTTCACGCACTTCGTGGCTTGAGCCGGGCCGGGGCGCCGGGGGCGTGGTTCTCGGCACACCGGTCGGCCCCAGCGCGCCCCAATCCGTATGATGGGAGACCCTCCACCACCCGAGCACCCGCATGGCCACCCCTCCCGACAACCTGAGCATGGCGCTCTTTTGCGATTTCGAGAACGTCGCGCTCGGCGTGCGCGACGCCCACTACGACAAGTTCGACATCAAGAAAATCCTGGAGCGCCTGCTGCTCAAGGGCAGCATCGTGGTGAAGAAGGCCTACTGCGACTGGGAGCGCTACAAGGGCTTCAAAGCCACCATGCACGAGGCCAACTTCGAGCTGATCGAGATCCCGCACGTGCGCCAGTCGGGCAAGAACTCGGCCGACATCCGGCTGGTGGTGGACGCGCTGGACCTGTGCTACACCAAAAGCCACGTCAACACCTTCGTCATCATCAGCGGCGATTCGGACTTTTCGCCGTTGGTGTCCAAGCTGCGCGAGAACGCCAAGCAGGTGATCGGGGTGGGGGTGAAGCAGTCCACCTCGGACCTGCTGATCGCCAACTGCGACGAGTTCATTTTTTACGACGACCTGGTGCGCGAAAGCCAGCGCAACCAGGCCCGGCGCCAGCCGGCCGACGCGGCGCCGCGCCGCACGCCGGAAGAGGAGCGCCAGCGCAAGGACAGCCTGGAGGCGCGGCGCAGCCAGGCCATCGAGATGGCGGTGGAAACTTTCGAGGCGCTGGTGGCCGAGCGCGGCGACACGGGCAAGATCTGGGCGTCGATGCTGAAGGAGGCGATCAAGCGGCGCAAGCCCGACTTCAGCGAGGGCTATTACGGCTTCCGCACCTTCGGCACCCTGCTGGAAGAGGCGCAGGCGCGCGGCCTGCTGGAGTTTGGCCGCGACGACAAGTCGGGCGCCTACGTGTTCCGCCGCAGCGGCGCGGTGCCGGCCCCGCTGCCGACCGAGCGTGCAGCGCCCGAGCGGGGGCGGGCCGAGCGCCCGGCCGTGGAGCGGGCAGAGGCCCCGGCCGAGCACCCGGTGACGAGCTATTTCCACCAGCCGGCGCTGGCACCGGTGCCGGTGGATGACGCGATTGAAGCCGCTGCGCCCGAGGCCGATGCCGCAGACACCCCGCCACCCGCCCCCCGGCGGCGCGGCCGGGGCGGGCGGTCGTCTGCCACCGCCCGAGGCCAGGAGGGGCCGGCGGCGCCAGCGCCCTCGGGGGGGGTGGAGGCCGCCGCCCCCGAGGCCGCAACGGCCGCAACGGCCACTACACCCGCCGAGCCAGCTCCGGCCGCTCCTGCTGCGGCCCCGCGCGGCCGCGCACGCCGCCCGGCCCGGTCGGCCAGTGCCGCCCCCACGGCAGACGCGCCTGTGGGGGCCGAAGCCCCCAGCGTCGCCCCGGTGCCGCCTGCCAGTGAGGCGGCGGCCGAGGCCGATGCGCCCGCGCGCAGGGCCGCGGCGCGGCCCCGGCGCCCGCGTCAGCCGCCGAAACCGGCGGCGTCCGACGCCTGAGCCTCGCGCGTCTGGCCCGGTTGCGCGGCCAGGGGGTAGCGGTCCGGGTACACGTCCTTCAGCAGGCGGCCGGACTCGCTGTCGGCCATCACGTTCCCGGTGCGAACGGCTTCGGCCAGCTCGGCCTTGACTTGGGCGCGGGTCTTGCCGCCGGTGGCGGGGGCCACCACGGCCAGCGTTTGGGCGGGTTTCGCTGTGGCCGCGGCCAGGGGGTAGCGGTCCGGGTACACCTCGTTCATCAGGCGGCCGGTTTCGCCGTCGGCCATCACGTTCCCGGTGCGAACGGCTTCGGCCAGCTCGGCCTTGACCTGGGCGCGGGTCTTGCCCACGGGGGCGTCTTGGGCCAGCGCCGGGCCGGTCAACAGGGCGGCCACGGTCAGGGCGAGGGCGGAATAGGCGGTGCGGTTCATGGTTCGGTCCTTTCAAGCAACACAGGGGTGGCGGGGGCCGGGCCCCATGCCCGGTGATCGCCACGTCGGCGGGGCTGGAGGCCAGCGCGTTGCCGATGGATGAACTTTAAAATTCCAGAGACAATAGATAAACAGCCTGAGCATTCACTCGGTGTTCCGAAAATAGAAACAATCTGCGGGAAACTTCCATGGACCGATTGCTGTCGATGCGGGTGTTTGAACGGGTGGTGGCCGAAGGCGGTTTCGCCGCCGCCGCCCGGGCGCTGGACCTGTCGCCGCCGGTGGTGACCCGGCTGGTGGCCGACCTGGAAGAACACCTGGGCGCCCGCTTGCTGCAGCGCACCACCCGCCGCCTGGCGCTGACCGACGCCGGCCACGCCTATCTGGGCCGGGTTCGCGCCATCCTGCAGGACATCGACGAGGCCGACGCCGCCGCCGGCGAGCACACGCGCGGCCTGTCGGGCGTGTTGCGGCTGCACGCCCCGCCGGTGCTGGCCACCTACGTGCTGGCGCCGCTGCTGGCCGCTTTCCGCGAGCGCTACCCGCTGATCCGGCTGGATGTGGAGGTGGAAAGCACCGCCGCGCCTCCGATCGAGGACTTCGACATCACCCTGCTGGCCACCGACGAACATTTCGACGCCGGCATCGTGGCGCGCAAGCTGATCGAGTCCGAGGTGATGCTGGTGGCCGCGCCCGCCTACCTGGCCCGGCGTGGGGTGCCCGCCACGCCACAGGACCTGGCCCGGCACGACTGCCTGCGGGTGCGGCTGCCGCTGGTTCGCACGCGCACCTGGGTGCTGTGGCCGGCACACGACCCGGACCAGACCGAAACCGTGACGGTGGAGCCGGTGCTGCAGGTCAACCACACCGACACCGTGTTGCGCGCCGCGCTGGACGGTGCCGGCATTTGCGCCATGACGGTGGACGTGGGCGGCGCCTACCTGACCCGGGGCGAACTGGTGCGGGTGCTGGCGCCGTGGATTCTGGGGCGGCTGTCGCTCTACGCCGCCATGCCCAGCCGCAAATTCGTGCCGCAGCGCACCCGGGTGTTCATGGACTTTCTTACCGAGCACGTCCGCGCCTTGCGGGCCCAGGCCCTGGCGGCGTGCAGCGGCCGGGTGGCCTGAGCCGGCCTGCGGCCGGGTGCCTTCGTTGCCGTGGCCTGAGGCCTCAGTCGCGCAGGGTGAGGTGGGCCATGCCGTACAGCGGCGCGCCCAGCCAGGGCTGCCACCAGGCTTCACCGGCCAGGCCGGCCCAGCCGTAGCACTCCGCCACGCTGCGCAGCGCCTGCAGCACCAGGCGCGGGTGGGGCGCGGTCAGCTCGTCCACCCGGTGCAGGCCCCAGCGGAACTGGGCGCCGGTGGGGCCCACGCTGGGGTGGTGCTGGGCCCGGCCCACGGCCAGGTGCGACAGGGTGTCTAGCAGCAGCGCCGAGCCGCGTGGCGCCTGCGCGGCGAATTCGCGCAGCACCGCCTGCGCCTGTGCCGGCTCCAGGTACATCAGCACCCCTTCGCACAGCAGGAACACCGGGCAGGCGCTGTCGCGGCCGGGCAGGCCCAGCCGCTGCCACCAGCCGGGCTGGCTCAGGTCCACCATGGCGTTGCCGGCGCGCGGGCTGGCGGGCGGCAGCAGTTCGCGGCGCAACGTCGCCACCTCGGGCAGGTCGGCGTCGATCCAGTGGTTGTGGCTGTTGTCCAGCCACTGGAAATGGCTGGACAGGCCGCAGCCCAGGTTCACCCCCAGGGCCTGGGGGTGCTGGGCAAAAAAGGCCTGCCCCACGGCCTTGAGCAGGGCGGTGCGCCACAGCACGTTGACCACCGTGGTCCGGTCGGCCAGGTAGGGCCGCGCGTCCACCGCCAGGCAGTCCAGTAGCCCGGCGGCGTGGTCGTCGTGGCAGTCCAGCCAGGGCAGGCCCTGGCCCCCGCCGGCCCGTGCTGCCAGGGGAATGAGCAGGGTGCTGGGCACCGCGTGCAGGGACGCGGCGCTGACGCCGCAGGGGCGTTCGCTGCGAGGACCGGTGCAGTGGGTGCGGCCACAGCGCCGAAGGACCGGGTTCATGGTCTCCCCCTTGGGGCCCGGCTGGGGGGCGCCCTTGGTTGTGGTGTTGTGCCCCCACCTTAGCCGCGAACCGGCCGCGAAGCAAGCGGGGTTTGCGCTCGGTGGCGGCCTAGACCGGCGCCGGGTGGACGCGGCGCAGCGCCTCCAGAAAAGCCTGCGTCAAACGCAGCGGCGCCGGCGACTGGCGCACGATGGCGGCGAAGCGGCAGGTGTAGCGCAGCACCTCCGGGGCCACTGCGCGCATCTGGCCGTGGCGCACAAAGCCCTCGGCGTAGTGGTCCGGCAGAAAACCCACGAAAGCGCCCGACAGCACCAGCGTGGCCACCGCCTCCTGGTCGGAGGCGGTCGCGCGCCGCTCCAGCCGGTGCCGGTGCGCCAGCGCCAGGTTGGGCGAGTGGTAGCCCAGCGCGGCCAAGTCCTGTTGGCGCAGGTCGTCCCAGCCCAGCGCGGCGTCGGGCGCGCCGAACCAGGCGTGGCCCCGGCCGGCGTACAGCTGCATGGTTTCGCCAAACAGGTCGGTGTAGGCCAGCGTGGTCGATGGCCGGTGCTCGGGGATCACCCCCAGGTGGTAGCGGCCGTCGATGACGCCGCGCTCGATCATGCCGATGGGCCCCACGTGCAGGTGCAGCGTGGCCTGGGGCGCGGCCTGGCGAAAACCGGCCACGGCGGCGGCGATGCGGGCCTGCGGGTTGGAGGCGGTTTTCTCGAACAGGGCCACGTGCAGGTCGCCGCCCAGGCGGCGGTGGATGTCGTGCAGGCGGCCGCGGAAGGCGTCGGTGGCGGCCAGCAGGCCCAGCGCCGCGTCGTACACCTGCTCGCCTTCGGGCGTGAGCGCAAAGCCGCCGCGGCCACGCCGGCACAGCACCAGGCCCAGCCGGGTTTCCAGGTCTTTGACGTGCCGGCTGATGGTGGAGACGGCGATGTTCAGCTCCAGCTCGGCCGAGGCCATGCCGCCGCACTCCACCACGCTTTTGAACACGCGCAGCAGGCGCAGGTCGGCGTCGCCCAGCTGGCCCAGCACCGCGAGGTTTTTCACTTGCATGAACGTTCAACCAAGCATGGGTATTTCGTCATGGATGAGAGTATTGCAGGCTTACACAATGAGCGCACCCGTGTTTGACCCGACCCCTTTGCCCCCATGGACCTGACCGACAGCCAGCACCTGACCCCCACCACCCCCCCGCGCACCGACGCCGCCTGGCTGTCGGCGCACTGGATGCCCTACACCGGCAACCGCCAGTTCCTGGCGCAGCCGCGCCTGATCACCGGCGCCCAGGGGGCCTACCTGATCGACGCCGACGGCCGCCGCATCTTCGACGGCCTGTCGGGCCTGTGGACCACCGGCCTGGGCCACTGCCGCGCCGAGATCGCCCAAGCCGTGGCGCGCCAGGTGGCCACGCTGGACTATTCGCCCGCCTTCCAGTTCGGCCACCCGCTGTCGTTCCAGCTGGCCAACCAGATCGTCGAGCGCATGCCCGCCGGGCTGGGCCATGTGTTCTTCACCGGCTCGGGCTCCGAGTCGGCCGACACCGCCCTGAAAATGGCCCGCGCCTACTGGCGCGCCAAGGGGCAGGCCAGCAAGACCCGGCTGATCGGCCGCGTCAAGGGCTACCACGGGGTCAACTTCGGCGGCATTTCGGTGGGCGGCATCGCGGCCAACCGCAAGCTGTTCGGCCAGGGGGTGGACGCCGACCACCTGCCCCACACCCAGCCGCCCAACGGCTCCTTCTTCCGCGGTCTGCCGCCGGCCGAGGGCCGGGGTGCCTACCCGGGCGCTGCGCTGGCCGACGAACTGCTCAACCTCATCGCCCTGCACGACGCGTCCAACATCGCGGCCGTCATCGTCGAGCCCATGAGCGGTTCGGCCGGCGTGGTGGTGCCGCCGCAGGGCTACCTGCAACGCCTGCGTGAAATTTGCACGGCCCACCACATCCTGCTGATTTTTGACGAGGTCATCACCGGCTTCGGCCGGATGGGGGCCTGGACCGGGGCCGAGGCCTTCGGGGTGACGCCGGACATCCTGAACTTTGCCAAACAGGTGACCAACGGCGCCCAGCCGCTGGGCGGGGTGGTGGCCACGCGCGAGATTTACGACACCTTCATGGCCAGCGGCGGCCCGGACTACCTGCTGGAGTTCCCGCACGGCTACACCTATTCGGCGCACCCGGTGGCCTGCGCCGCCGGCATCGCCTGCATGGACCTGCTGGCGCGCGAGGACGCCCCGCAGCGGGCGCGCGAGCTGGCGCCGCACTTCGAGCGCGCGGTGCACGGCCTGCAGGGCGCCCGGCACGTGGCCGACATCCGCAACGCCGGCCTGGCCGCGGGCTTCACCATCGACCCGGTGCCGGGCGAGCCGGCCAAGCGCCCGTTCCAGATCGCCATGGCCATGCTGGCCAAGGGCTATTACGTGCGCTACGGCGGCGACACCATCCAGCTGGCGCCGCCCTTCGTCAGCACCCCGGCCGAGATCGACAGCCTGGTCAGCGCGCTGGGCGACACGCTGCAGGCCATCGACTGACTCAGAAGCCGCCCATGGCGCGGTACAGCGCCACGCGGTTCTGCAGCCGGGCGTAGCGGGTCTGCACCAGCGCCTGTTCGGCGCTGAAGCGGCCGCGCTGCGCGTCCAGCACCTCCAGCTGGCTGGCCACGCCCTGTTCCAGCCGCAACGCCGACAGGCGCAGCCGCTCGGTTTCTGACTGCACCAGCGCCTGTTGCGCGGCCAGCTGTTCACCCAGGGTGTCGCGCCCGGCCAGGGCGTCGTTCACGTCCTTGAAAGCGGTCTGGATGGCCTGCTCGTACTGCGCCAGCGCCGCCTCGCGCCCGGCCTGGGCCGACGCCAGGCCGGCGCGGTTGGTGCCGCCGTCAAAAATGGGCAGCAACGCCTGCGGCGCCAGCGTCCAGCCCCAGCTGCCGCTGCCCAGCAAGCCCGACAGCTCGGTGCTGGCCGAGCCGACGCTGGCCGTCAGCGCGATGCGCGGGAAGAAGGCCGCGCGCGCCGCCCCGATCTGGGCGTTGGCCGCGGCCAGCTGCTGTTCGGCCGCGCGGATGTCGGGGCGCTCCAGCAGCACGCGCGAGGGCAGGCCCACCGGTACCTCGGCCAGCGCCGCCTCCGGATCGGCCCGCAGCGGGGCGTCCCGCCCGGCCTGGCCGGACAGCGGTTGGCCCACCAGCAGGGCCAGCGCGTTGCGCGCCAGCGCCTGCTGCCGGGTCTGTTCGGCCAGCGTCGCCCGGGCCGACGCCACCAGCGACTCGGCCTGGCGCAACTCCAGCGCCGACGCCGCGCCGTGCTCGAAGCGCAGCCGGGTCAGGCGCAGCGCGTCGTCGCGGTTGGCCAGGGTCTGTTGCGTCAGCGCCCGCAGCGCGGTGCTGGCCTGCAGGTCCAGCCAGGCCGACGACACCGCCGCCACCAGCCCGATGCGGGTGGCGCGCAGCGCCTCTTCCGAGGCGAGGAACTGCGCCCGCGCCGCTTCGCGCAGGCTTTCGAGCCGGCCGAAGAAGTCGATCTCCCAGCCCGACACCTGCAGCCCGGCGCTGTAGACGCTCTGGATGGGTTCGTTCTCGCCGGTGGTCTGGCGGTTGCCGGTCACGCCGGCGTTCACCGTGGGCAGGCGCGCCGCCGAACGGATGCGGTACTGCGCCCGCAGCTGCTCCACCTGGGCCGCGGCCACGCGGGCGTTGCGGTTGTTGTCGAGCGCCTGTTGTACCAGGGCGCGCAGGGCCGGGTCGGCCACAAAGTCCTGCCAGGGCAGGGGCGGCACCGCGGCGTCGCCGGGCACGGCGGTGTCGCTGCCCTGCCAGGCGCTGGGCAAGGCCGTGTCGGGCCGCTGGTGGGGCTGGAACTGCGAGCAGCCGGCCAGGGCCAGCAGGCCCGCCGCCAGGGCCGTGTGCCGCCACGGCCGGGCGGGGCGGGGGTCAGTCATGTCGCACTCCCATGTGTTCGGCATCGTGCTGATGCACCAGGCGCTGGCGCGCGCTGCCCTTGAACAGCGAGCGCACCACCACAAAAAACACCGGCACGAACACCACCGCCAGCACCGTGCCGGTGACCATGCCGCCGATCACCCCGGTGCCGATGGCGCGTTGGCTGGCCGAGCCGGCGCCGGTGGCGATGGCCAGCGGCACCACGCCCGCGGTGAAGGCCAGCGAGGTCATGACGATGGGCCGGAAGCGCAGGTGCGCGGCCTCCAGCGCCGCGTCCACCAGGCCCTTGCCCTGGGCTTGCAGGTCTTTGGCGAATTCGATGATGAGGATCGCGTTTTTCGCCGACAGGCCGATGATGGTGATCAGGCCGACCTGGAAGTACACGTCGTTGGCGTAGCCGCGCAGCAGCGTGGCCAGCAGCACCCCGATCACGCCCAGCGGCACCACCAGGATGACGGCCAGCGGGATGGTCCAGCTCTCGTACAGCGCGGCCAGGCACAGGAACACCGCCAGGATGGCGAAGGCGTACACGATGTAGGCCTGCGCACCGGCGAGCTTTTCTTCGCGCGACTGGCCGGTCCACTCAAAACCGAAGCCCGGCGGCAGTTGGGCCGCGAGTTTTTCCATCTCGGCCATGGCGTCGCCGGTGCTGTAGCCCGGGGCGGCGCTGCCGCTGATCCGCATGGCGGGGTAGCCGTTGTAGCGCACGGTTTGCATCGGGCCCACTACCCAGCGGGTGCCGGCAAAGGCCGACAGCGGCACCGCCTGGCCCCGGCTGTTCTGCACCGTCAGGCGCAGCAGGTCGTCGGGCTGCATGCGGGCCGGGGCGTCGGCCTGCACCACCACGCGCTGCAGGCGCCCGGCGTTGGGGAAGTCGTTGACGTAGGCCGACCCCAATGCCGTGCCCAGCGTGCTGGCGATGGCGTCGAAGCCCACGCCCAGCGCGGCGGCCTGGTCGCGGTCGATGTCGAGCTGCAGCTGCGGCGCCGGCTCCAGGCCGTCGGGGCGCACCTGGGCCAGCACCGGGCTTTGCGCGACCAGGCCCAGCAGCTGGTTGCGCGCGGCCAGCAGGGCATCAAAGCCCTGGCCGGCGCGGTCCTGCAGCCGGAAGCTGAAGCCCGAGGCCGAGCCCAGTTCGGGAATGGGCGGCGGGCTCAAGGGGAAGATGAAGGCGTCGCGCACGCCCATCAGGGCGCCAAAGGCGCGGCCGGCCACGGCCTCGGCGCTGCTGCCAGGGCCGCTGCGTTCGGCCCAATCCTTGAGCGTGACGAAGGCCAGCGCCGCGTTCTGCCCCTGCCCCGAGAAGCTGAAGCCCAGCACGCCGACCATGCTCTGCACCTCGGGCTGCTGGAGCATGAAGTCTTCGACCTGCTTCATCACCGCGCTGGTGCGCTCCTGGGTGGCGCCCGGGGGCAGTTGCACGTTCACCAGCATCGTGCCCTGGTCCTCGTTGGGCAGGAAGGAGGCGGGCAGGCGCTGGTACACCACCACCGCCGCGCCGATGACGGCGGCGTATACCACCATGGTGCGCCCGCGGCGCGACAGCAGCCGGCCCAGCCAGCTTTCGTAGCCCTTGGCCGTGCGCGAGAAGCCGCGGTTGAACCAGCCGAAGAAGCCGGTTTTTGCGTGGTGGTGGCCGGCTGGCACCGGCTGCAGCAGGCTGGCGCACAGCGCCGGCGTGAGCGACAGCGCAAAGAACGCCGAAAACGCGATGGACACGCCCATCACCGCCGCGAACTGGCGGTAGATGTTGCCGACCGAACCGCTGAAAAACGCCAGCGGCACGAACACCGAAATCAGCACCACGGTGATGCCGACGATGGCGCCCGAGATCTGCCGCATCGCCTTGTGCGTGGCCTCGCGCGGGCCCAGGCCCTCCTCGCTCATGATGCGTTCGACGTTCTCCACCACCACGATGGCGTCGTCCACCACGATGCCGATGACCAGCACCATGCCGAACATGGTCAGCACGTTGATGGAGAAGCCCAGCGCCAGCAGCGCGCCGAAGGTGCCCAGCAGCGCGATCGGCACCACGATGGTGGGGATGACGGTGTAGCGCCAGTTCTGCAGGAACAGGAACATCACCAGGAACACCAGCAGCACCGCCTCGCCCAGCGTGACCACCACCTTTTCGATGGAGATTTTGACGAAGCGCGAGCTGTCGTAGGGGATGGCCCAGCTCATGCCGGTGGGGAAGAAGCGCTCCAGCTCGGTCAGCTTGTCGCGCACCGCCTGGGCGGTGGCCAGAGCGTTGCCGCTGGGCGCGAGTTGCACCCCGATGCCGGTGGACGGCTGGCCGTTGAGGCGGGCGGTGGTGGCGTAGAGCTGACCGCCGAGTTCGATGCGGGCCACGTCTTTCAGGCGCACGCTGGAGCCGTCGGGGTTGGCACGCAGCAGCAGGCGGCCGAATTCGTCCACGCCGCTCAACTGCCCCTTGACCACCACCGTGGCGGCAATGCCCTGGCCGGCCACGTTGGGCAGCGCCCCGATTTCACCGGCCGACACCTGCGCGTTCTGCGCGCGGATGGCCGCGGTCACGTCGGCCGCGCTCAGGCCGTAGCCCTGCAGCTTGGCCGGATCGATCCAGACGCGCATGGCGCGCTCGGTGCCGAACAGCTGGGCCTGGCCCACGCCGGCCACGCGCTGCAGCTCGGGCAGCACGTTGCGCGAGGCGTAGTCGCCCAGGGCCACCGGGTCCCAGGCCGGGTCGCTGGACGACAGAATGGTGAACAGCAAAAAGTTGCTGCGCGACTTGTCCACGCGCACGCCCTGCTGCGTCACCGCCGCGGGCAGGCGCGGCGCGGCCCGGCTCAGGCGGTTTTGCACGTCCACCTGGGCCAGGTCGGGGTTGGTGCCCGGCTCAAAGCTCAGCGTCAGCGTGCCGGAGCCGTTGGCCTGCGCCACCGACTCCATGTAGATCAGCCCGGGCGAGCCGTTCATCTCGCGTTCGATGATGGACAGCACGCTGTCCTCCAGCGTCTGCGCCGAGGCGCCGGGGTAGGTGGCGGTGACGACGATGGCGGGCGGCGCCACCGGCGGGTACTGCGCGATCGGCAGCTGGGTGATGGACACCACCCCCAGCACCGTCACGAACAGCGCGATCACCCACGCGAAGATGGGGCGGTCGATGAAGAACTTGGCCATGGCGGTCCCTTACTTGGCCGCGCCGGCCTGGGCTGCCGGGGCGGGGGCGGGGCCGCCCGGTGCCTGCCAGGGCACCGCCTTCACCGGGGCGCCGCCGCGCAGTTTCTGGAAGCCGTCCACCATCACCTGGTCGCCGGCCTGCAGGCCCTCCAGCACCACCCACTGGCCGTTCTGCTGGTTGCCCAGCTTCACCCGGCGCGGCGCCACCTGGCCGTCGGCGCCCACCACCATCACGCTGTCGCCCAGTGGCGAGCGGGTCACGGCCTGCTGTGGCAGCGTCACCGCGTCCGCCGCCTGGGCCTGCGCCAGGCGCACCCGCACGTACATGCCGGGCAGCAGGGTGCCGCCGGGGTTGGGCACCTCGGCGCGCAGCGTCACCTGGCCGCTGGTGTTGTCCACCGTCAGGTCGGTGAACAGCAGCTGGCCCGGTTTCGGGTGCAGCGTGCCGTCCTCCAGCACCACCTGCACCGTGGCGGCGGCGCTGCCGTTGCGCTGCAGGCGGCCGGCCGCCACCGCGCGGGCCAGGCCCAGCGCCTCGGTCGCGCTCTGGGTGAAGTTGACGTACAGCGGGTCGATCTGCTGCACCACCGCCAGCGGCGTGGCGTCGCCCTGGCCCACCAACGCGCCCTCGGTCACCAGGGCGCGGCCGATGCGCCCGGCGATCGGGGCGGTCACGTCGGCATGGTTGCGCTGGAGGGTCGCCGTCTGCACCGCGGCGCGGGCCACGGCCACCTCGGCCTCGGCCTGCTGCAGCGCCACCTCGGCGTTGACGAAGTCCTGCTGGCTCACCGCCTGTGCGGCCACCAGCGGGCGGTAGCGGTCCAGCAGGGCCAGGGCCTGGGCGCGCTGTGCCTCGGCCTTGGCCTGCTGCGCGCGGGCGCTGGCCAGCGCGGCGTCGTAGGGCGCCGGGTCGATGCGGAACAGGGCCTGGCCGGCCTTCACGTCGCTGCCTTCGCGGAAGCTGCGTTGCAGCAGGATGCCGCTGGCGCGGGCCCGCACCTGGGCCACGCGCGAGGCCTCCAGGCGGCCCGGCAGTTCGGTCTGCAGCGCCACCACCCCGGGGGTGACGGTGACCACGCCGACCTCGGCCGGTGGCGGGGCACCGCCCGGGCCTTGGGGCGCGGGCTTGCCGCAGGCGACCAGGCTCAGGGCCAGGCCCAGGCCGGCGGCGATCCGCCAGGGGCGCAAAGCCCGGCCCGGCGGTGGGGTCATGGGGGAAGGGGCGTGGGGCGTGGCGGCCATCGAAAACCTCGGCGTGGGGTGGGGGTGGCGTTGGGGCATACCCTGTGGGGGGCAAACGTCAGACTGTGTAATATACATACAATCTTGAATGTATGCATGCCGCTTTGGTAAAGATGCGACATTGCCCCTGACCCGCCATGGCCCGAAAAACCAAAGCCGAAGCCGAACTGACCCGCCACAAACTGCTGGACGCGGCCGAGCAGTTGTTCCTGGCGCGCGGGGTCTCGCGCACCTCGCTGCAGGACATTGCCAGCGCCGCCGGGGCCACGCGCGGCGCCATTTACTGGCACTTTCAAGACAAGGCCGACCTGTTCAACGCCATGCTGCAGCGGGTGACGCTGCCGCTGGAGCAGGCGCTGCAGGCCGCGGCCGAGCCCCCGGCGAACGGCGTGTCGCCGCTGCGCGGGTTGTTTGACACCCTGATGGCGGCGCTGCACGCCACCGCGCACGACCCGCAAACCGGGCGCGTGTTCGAGATCGCCACCCACAAGGTGGAGTACGTGGCCGAACTGCAGGCGGTGGCCCAGCGCCGGCTGGAGGTGATGGACGAGATGCGCCAGCTCATGCAGCGCGTGCTGACGCTGACGGCCGAGCACCTGGGGCGGCCCCTGCCCATGCCGCCGGCCCAGGCGGCCCTGGGCCTGAACGTGCTGATCGACGGCCTGATCATCAACTGGCTGATCGACCGTTCCGCCTTCGACCTGGAGGCCGCCGGCGCGCAGACCCTGCGCAACTACCTGCGCGGGCTGGGGCTGGAGGACGCGCTGGCCTGAGCCGCGCGGGCGTCAGGCGGTGGGCTCGGTGCCGTCGCTGCCCTCGGTGTCGGGGGCGGTCAGGGCGTCCAGCAGGGCATCGGTGGGGTCGCTGCCCGAGTCGGCGCCGGGGGCGTTGGTGCCCGGGGCCGTTTCCAGTGGGGCGTCGCCCAGCGGGGTTTCGGGTGGGGCCTCTGCCAGCGGCGGCGCTTCCGGCTCGGCCGGGGCGGTGGCCGGGCCGTCGGCCGGTGGCACCAGTGCCTGGGTGTCGGTGTAGCGTGCCAGGTTGCGGGCGATGCGGTCCATCGCGTTGCTCTGACCGGCGCTGCGGCCGGCTTCGCCCAGGGCCTCGAACTTGGCCAACACCCGCTCCAGGCCGGGCGGCACCTTCACGCTTGGGGTCGGCTCGGCCGGTGCCTCGGCGGGCGCGTTGCGTTCGGCCCGCGCGGCGGTTTTCACCGGTTCGCGCGCGACCGCGGCCATCGGGTTGCTCGGGATTTTCATGCGGCGCTCCTCCTGCCCGGACAGCGGACAGCGTCAACCACTGTACGCCCGCCTGGCCAGGTGGCAAGCGCCGAACAACCGGCCCAATGGCCGGCAATTCGGCGCTTCAGGCGGTGGCGCAGACGGTGCCCGAGCCCGACCAGTCGGCCAGCGGCTGCGACAGGTCCACGCCCCGGCGCCGCGCCGTCAGTTCGGCCGCGATGCTGAGGGCGATTTCCGGTGGCGTCAGCCCGCCCAGCCGCAGCCCGACCGGGCCGCGCAGGCGCGCCGCTTCCTCGTGCGTCACGTCGAAGGCCAGCAGGCGCTCGCGCCGGCGTTCGTTGTTCGGACGCGAACCCATGGCCCCGACGTAGTAGGCCGGCGTGCGCAGCGCCTCCATCAGGGCCAGGTCGTCCAGCTTGGGGTCGTGCGTCAGGGCCACCACGGCGCTGTGGGCGTCCAGGTTCATCGCCAGCACCAGGTCGTCGGGCATGGCGCTGGACAGGGTCACGCCCGGCAGCGCGTCCCAGCCTTCGTGGTACTCGGTGCGCGGCTCGCACACGGTCACCTGGTGGTCCAGCATCACCGCCATGCTGGCCAGGTAGCGCGACAACTGCCCGCCGCCGATGATGAGCAGCCGCCAGCGCGGCCCGTGCACCGTGGCCAGGTGCTGGCCGTCGAACTCCACCCGGTCGCCGGCGGTGGGTGGGCCCAGCCGTACCAGGCCGGTGGTCAGGTCCAGTTCGCGGCGGGTCTGGCGGTGCGCGGCGGTGGCGGTCAGCAGTTCGCGCAGTTGCGACTGCGGCCCCAGCGGTTCCAGCACCACCTGCACCGTGCCACCGCAGGGCAGGCCGAAGCGGCGCACCTCGTCGGCGGTCTGGCCGTAGGTGGTCACCTCGGGGCGGCGCAGCGCCAGTTCGCCCGCCGCCACCCGGCGTATCAGGTCGTCCTCGATGCAGCCGCCCGACACCGACCCGGCCACCTGGCCGTCGTCGCGGATCACCATCAGCGAGCCCGGCGGGCGCGGGGCCGAGCCCCAGGTGCGCACCACCGTGCCCAGCACCACGCGGTGGCCCCGCTCCAGCCACGCCAGCGCGGTCTGGAGCACCTCGATGTCGAGGCTGTTCATGGCCGGCGCGTCAGACTTGCGGGAACGGCAGGCTGCGCACCCGCTGGCCGGTCAGGCGGGCGACGGCGTTGGCCACCGCTGGCGCCACCGGCGGCAGGCCGACTTCGCCAATGCCGCCCGGGTGGTGGTCGGTCATCAGCACCTTCACCTCCACCAGCGGGGTTTCGTGGGCGCGCAGCACGCGGTAGCGGTCCAGGTTGGTCTGCTGGGGCACGCCGCCCTGGAAGTCCATGCGCTCGTGCAGCAGGGCCGACAAGCCGAAGATCACCGAGCCTTCGATCTGCGCGCGCACGTTGCGCGGCTGCAGCGCGTGGCCGCAGTCCACCGCCGACCAGACCTGGTGCACCTTGGGCCGCCCCTGTTCGATCGACACCTGCACCACCATGCCGCAGAAGGTGTTCCAGGCGTCGGAAAACGCCAGGCCCAGCGCGTGGCCTTTGGGCAGCTTGGCCTTGCCCCAGCCCGACATGCGGCCCACCTCGCGCAGCACCGCCTGGGCGCGCGGCTGCTTGTGCAACAGCTGCAGGCGGTAGTCCAGCGGGTCGGCCTGCACGCCGTGGGCCACCTCGTCCACCAGCGTTTCGATGGCGAACTTGGTGTAGCCCGGCCCCACGCCGCGCCAGAAGCCGGCCTGGATGCCGCGTTCCTCGATCAGGAACTGCACCCGGTGGCCCGGGATGTCGTAGGTGATCTCCGAGCCCTCCATCACCGGCGCGTCCTTGCCGCCCGAGGCCTTGAAGGCCGGCGGCACCACCCGCGCGTAAATGCCTTCGGACACGACCCGGTGCAGCAGGCCCACCAGCTTGCCCTGCGCGTCCACGCCGGCCACCAGGTGCTGGCCGGTCAGCGGGCGGTACTTGTCGTGGGTCATGTCGTCTTCGCGGGTCCAGATCACCTGCACTGGCGTGCCGGGCACGGCCTTGGCCACCAGCGCGGCGTCGGCCGCGTAGTCGGCCTCCACCCGGCGGCCAAAACCGCCGCCCAGCAGGGTGATGTTCACCTTGATCTGCTCCGGCTTGAAGCCGCTGGCCGCCGCCACCGCGCCGGTCACGAAAGAGGCCGACTGCGCCGGCGCCCAGACCTCGATGCGGTCGCCGGTGACGTGGGCGGTGCAGTTCATCGGCTCCAGGCAGATGTGGCTGACCATCTCGCTGGTGTAGGTGGCTGCGAAGGTTTTCACCGCGCCGGCCAGTTGCTGCCCGGCGTCGCCGTGCTGGATGAAGTCCACCCCGGCGTCGTCCAGTTTCTGGGCGCGGGCCACGTACTCGGCCTTGACGCGGGCCGAGTCGTGGGCGCGGGCCTTGGCGGTCTGGGTCCAGGTCACCTGCATGCGGTCGCGCGCGGTCTTGGCGGTGTGGAAGGAGTCGGCCACCACCGCCACGCCGTGCGGCAGACGCACCACGTGCTTCACACCCGACACCGCGCGTGCGGCGCTGTCGTCCACCGCCACCGGGGTTTCGCCCTGCACCGGCGCGCGCAAGATGGACGCCCACAGCATGCCCGGCAGGCGCACGTCGATGCCGTACTGGGCGCTGCCGTTGGATTTGGCCGCCACGTCCACCCGGTCCAGGTCCTGGCCGATCAGCTTGAACTGGGCCATGGGCTTGAGCATGGCTTTGTCCACCTTGGGCAGCTCGGCCGGGGCCTGCGCCACCTTGGCGATGTCGCCATAACCCATTTGCCGGCCCGAGGTGTGGACGACACGGCCGGCTTCGGTGCGCAGCTCGGCCGCGGGCACGCCCAGGGCCTGGGCCGCGGCGTTCACCAGCACCAGCCGCACCTGCAGGCCGGCCAGGCGCACCGGCTCGTAGTAGCCCTGCACCGTGCGCGAGGCGCCGGTGGTCATGCCGCCGCCGAAGCGCGGGTTGCCAAAGCGCTTCGGGTCCGACGGCGCCTGCCGCACCGTCACGCGCGACCAGTCGAGGTCCATTTCCTCGGCCAGCAGCATGGGGATGGCGGTCATGGTGCCCTGGCCCATTTCCGAGGCGGGCGAATACAGGGTCACCTGGCCGTCGGTGTCGATGTTGACCCAGCCGTTGGGGGCGAAGCCACCGGGCGCGGCGGTCTGCGCCTGCGCCAGCTCGGCCTGGCCCAGACCGAACGACAGGCCGATGGCCACGCCGCCGGAGCCCAGCAGAAAGCTGCGGCGGGAGAGTGGTGCGGTGGTGCTCATGCTTTCGCTCCGGTCAGGGTTTTCTGGGCGGTGGAGACGGCGGCGGCGATCTGGTTGTAGGTGCCGCAGCGGCAGACGTGGCCGCTCATCGCTTCCAGGATGTCGGCGCGGCTCAGCAATTTCTTGGTGCCCTGCACCACCTTGGCGGCGGTCATCAGCTGGCCGGACTGGCAGTAGCCGCACTGCGGTGCCTGCTCCTTCACCCAGGCCGCTTGCAGCGCCTGGCCGGTGGGGGTGGTCATCAGACCCTCCACGGTGGTCACGTGGCGGCCGGCCACGGCGCTCAGGGGCATGACGCAGGAGCGCGTTGGCTCGCCGTCCACGTGCACGGTGCAGGCGCCGCACTGGGCGATGCCGCAGCCGAACTTGGTGCCGGTGAGGTTGAGTTGTTCGCGCAGGGCCCACAGCAGTGGGGTGTCGGGCGCGGCGTTCACCGCCACGGCCTGGCCGTTGACTTTCAGTTGGATCATGTCTCGCTCCTCGGGTGGTTGCTGGGCGTTCGCCGCCCATGCACGGCGGATGTTATAGAAGGTAACCATGGCCGGTCCCCCGCCAGGCCATAGTTGACCCGGTTGTGGGTGTACGCGCCGTCGCTGGCGCGTCAGGGCGGGGTGGGCCAGTCCAGCCGTTCGCTGCTCAGGCCGGCCAGCCGGTCCAGGTCGGCCGGGGTGTCCACGTCCCAGACGAAGTGGGGCGTGGGCGCGGGCCAGTGGTGCACCCGCGCGGGGTGCTGGGCCAGCCACTGCGGGCCGCCGGCGCCGGCGGGCAGGGCGCAGATTTCGGCGCAGGCCCGGGGGCTGAACACCCGTGGGTGGCCGGGCTGACCGCCGTGGCTGGGCAGCACGCAGTCGGTGCCCGGGGGGCGCTGGGCGTAGGCCTGGGCCAGGGCGCGCAGGTCGGCCGCGTCGATCCAGGGGTGGTCGCCCAGCGCCACCAGCACGCCGCCGTGGCCCGGGGGCAGCGCCGCCAGCCCCAGCCGCAGCGAGTCCGCCGGGGCGGCCTGTGGGTCGGGGTTGAGCACCCGGGTCACGGGCCAGCCGTCCAGGGCGGCGCCGATGGCCGCCGCGTGATGGCCCAGCACCGCCACCACCGGGCCCACGCCCGCCGTCTGCAGGGCGCGCAGCAGGTGGTGCAGCAGCGGCGTGCCGCCGCGCCGCAGCAGGCATTTGGGCCGGTGCCCCAGGCGGGCCCCGGCCCCGGCCAGCAGCAGCACCGCCGCCAGCGCCACGCTCAGCCCTGGGCCAGCTTGAACACCGCCGTGCTGGCGCGCAGGTTGGGCCACAGCCGCACCTCGCGCCCGTCCTCCAGGCCGAAGCTGTCGGTCACGCGCAGGCCCAGGCGCTGCGCCAGCACCTCGAAATCGGCGTAGGTGCCCACGCGGATGTTGGGCGTGTCGTACCACTGGTAGGGCAGCCGCTGGGTCACGGGCATGCGGCCCTGCAGCACGCTCAGGCGGTTGGGCCAGTGCGCGAAGTTGGGGAAGGCGACGATGGCCTGGCGCCCCACGCGCGCCGTTTCGCGCAACATGGTTTCGGCGTTGCGCAGGTGCTGCAGCGTGTCGATCTGCAGCACCAGGTCGAAGCTGTTGTCGCCGAACATGGCCAGGCCGTCTTCCAGGTTCAGCTGCAGCACGTTGATGCCGCGCTGCAGCCCGGCGTGCACCTTGGCGTCGTCGATTTCCACGCCGTAGCCGGTGCAGCCGCGCGTGTCGCGCAGGTGGGCCAGCAGCGTGCCGTCGCCACAGCCCAGGTCGAGGACGCGGGCGCCCTGCGGCACCAGCCGCGCCAGGGATTCGAGGATCAGGCGGTCGGTCATGCGCGGCCTCCGGCGGGCAGGTCGCGGGCCACCTGCTGGGTGAAATAGGCGCGCACCGCGGCGTGGTAGCGCGGGTCGTCCAGCAAAAAGGCGTCGTGGCCGTGCGGCGCGTCGATTTCGGCATAGCTCACGTCGCGCCGGTTGTCGAGCAGGGCCTTGACGATCTCGCGGCTGCGCGCTGGCGAAAAACGCCAGTCGGTGGTGAAGCTCACCAGCAAAAACTTCGCCCGGGCCTGGGCCAGCGCCGCGCTCAGGTCGCCGCCGTGGGCGCGCGCCGGGTCGAAGTAGTCCAGCGCCCGGGTGATGAGCAGGTAGGTGTTGGCGTCGAAGTACTCGCTGAACTTGTCGCCCTGGTGGCGCAGGTAGCTCTCGATCTGGAATTCCACCTCCTGCGTGCTGTAGCGGTAGGCCAGGCGCTCCACCGCCGCCACGTCGCCGGCTTGTGCGGCGTCGGCCAGGGGCTTGAGCTGGCGGCCGAACTTCTCGTTCATCACGTCGTCGCTCAGGTAAGTGATGTGGCCGATCATGCGCGCGATGCGCAGGCCGCGCCGCGGCAGGGTGCCGTGGCGCAGGTAGTGGCCGCCGTGGAAGTCGGGGTCGGTGACGATGGCGCGGCGCGCCACCTCGTTGAAGGCGATGTTCTCGGCCGTCAGGTTGGGCGCGCTGGCCACCACCACGGCGTGGCGCACGCGGTCGGGGTATTGCAGGGTCCAGCTCAAGGTCTGCATGCCGCCCAGGCTGCCGCCCAGCACCGCCGCCAGTTGGGCAATGCCCAACGCGTCCAGCAGCCGCGCCTGGGCGTGGACCCAGTCCTCCACCGTCACCACGGGGAAGTCGGCGCCCCAGGGCTCGCCGGTGGCGGGGTGGGGGTGGGTCGGGCCGGTGCTGCCGAAGCAGGAGCCCAGGTTGTTCACGCCGATGACGAAGAAACGCTCGGTGTCCACCGGTTTGCCGGGGCCGATCAGGTTGTCCCACCAGCCTTCGCTGCGGGGCAGGGGCTGGCCGTTCGCGTTGGCGTGGCGGCCGGCCACGTGGTGGCTGGCGTTGAGCGCGTGGCACACCAGCACCGCGTTGGAGCGGTCGGCGTTGAGCGTGCCGTAGGTCTCGTAAACGAGTTCGTAGCCCGGCAGCACCGCCCCGCTTTGCAGCGGCAGCGGCGTGTCGAAACGCATGCGTTGTGGTGTGACGATCACGTGCTTCACCCCGGGGGCGTGCCCCCACAAAAAAACCCGGCGCCGCCAAACCGTCGAGCCAAGCAAGAAGACGGGTGCGGGACCGGGTGTCTCCTCTTTAGCGGCATTTTTAAGGCGCCCGCAATTCCGGAATCAAATCGGCGCCACGCTAGTATAAAGACTCGCTGCCCGGCGCGCACGGGGCGCCGCCCGGCGCCGGTTGCCGGGCACGGAAGGCCAGCCATGACAGACATTTTCGGTTCCGACGCCTACGCTCCGCGCGAGGTGGCCCAGCGGGTGGCCCAGGTGGGCGTGGCCAAGGCCCGCCTGCCGCTGTTGCCGCTGGCCCTGCTGGGGGTGCTCGCCGGCGCCTTCATTGGCCTGGGGGCGCTGGGTTTTGTCCTGGTCAAGTCCGACGCCACGCTCGGTTTTGCCACCGCCCAGGTGCTGGGCGGGGGGGTGTTTGCGCTGGGCCTGTTGCTGGTGGTGGTGGCCGGCGCCGAGTTGTTCACCGGCAACAACCTGATTGTCATGGCCTGGGCCGACGGCCTGGTGGGCACCGCCGAGGTGCTGCGCCACTGGGCCGTGGTCTGCGCTGCCAACCTGGTGGGCGCCGCCGGGCTGGCCCTGTTGGTGTACCACAGCGGCCACCCCGCTCTCAACGGCGGCGCGGTGGGGCAGACCGTGGTGCAGATCGCGCTGGCCAAGCAGGCGCTGCCCTGGCAGGAGGCGCTGCTGCGCGGGGTGCTGTGCAACCTGCTGGTGTGCATGGCGGTGTGGATGGCCATGGCCGGGCGCAGCGTGGCCGACAAGGCGGTGGCCATCGTCTTCCCCGTCGCGGCCTTCGTGGCGGCGGGGTTCGAGCACAGCATCGCCAACATGTACCTGATGCCGCTGGCCTGGCTGTTGCAGCACGGGGGCCAGGTGCCGGTGGACACGGCCTGGGTCACGCCAGCGGGCATGCTGGGCAACTGGGCGGTGGTCATCGTGGGCAATGTGCTGGGCGGCAGCGTGCTGGTCGGGCTGACCTACCACGTGATTTACCGCCGCGGCCGCCCACCCGCGGGCCCCTGAGGGGTGCGCGGCGCCCCACGCGGGGGCGGTGTTGCTGGCCTGCAACGGCCCCGCACCAAAAGCAGGCAAAAACCCGAGGCTGGCCACCGGGGCCTCAGGGTTTGTGTGGATTCCACGAAAAAAACACACCGTGTCGCGGGCAGCCAGCGCATAATGGGCTCGCGCCCGTGGAAACGGGTGCTGTCAAGTGATCGGTCAGTTTCGCGTGCCACTGCAGCTTTCAAGCGGTTACGTCGTGCCCACGGGGCTCCATCGCTGGTTTTTATTGTGTTTTTCAGGAGTCCCTCGATGGGCAACAAACTGTACGTCGGCAACCTGCCGTACACCGTTCGCGACGAAGATCTGCAGCAGGCTTTCGGTGCCTTTGGCAACGTGAACAGCGCCAAGGTCATGATGGAGCGCGACACCGGCCGCTCCAAAGGCTTTGGTTTCGTGGAAATGGGCAACGACGCCGAAGCCCAGTCCGCCATCCAAGGCATGAACGGCCAGTCCCTGGGCGGTCGCAGCCTGGTGGTGAACGAAGCCCGTCCGATGGAAGCCCGCCCGCCCCGCACCGGCGGTTTCGGCGGTGGCCGTCGTGAAGGCGGTGGCTTCGGTGGCGGCGGCTACGGCGGCGGCAACGAAGGCGGTTTCCGCAGCCCCTACGGCGGCGGTGGCCGTCGCGAAGGCGGCGGTGGTCGCGGCGGTTACTGATCGCTGTGGACCGTGCCGGGCGCGCCCCGGCACCCCTCTGAAAGCCCGGCTGGTCCGGGCTTTTTCACGTCGGTGCCCGCCCGGCGCTGCCGTGGGCTCCGGCGGGTTCAGGGGCGTGGGGCCAGCGTGGCGCGCACCCGGCCCTGCAGGTCGGCCTGGCGCTGGCGGTCGTCGTAGCGCAGGCGGTCGGCGGTGATGCGGTCGGGCCCGCGCAGCATCTCCACCGGCTGCTCGGACGCGATCCGGTCGCCTTCCACGTCCACGGTCAGGGCCTCGCCCAGGAACTCCAGGCGCGGCTGGACGCCGCCGGCCCAGTGGTGGGCCTCGCGCACCACCCGCACTTGGCCCTGCAGGCGGTAGACCGTCTGGTCGGCGTTGCTGCTCAGCCGGTCGGTGCTGGCGGTGGTCAGGCGGCCCTGCGGGTTGTAGGCGCGCACCCGGGCCTGGTCCACCTCCAGGGTGCGGGTGTCGGGGTAGTGCCGCACCTCGCGGCCGCGCAGCTCGTTGAGCAGCCGGCCCTCGGGGGTGAAGGTGCGGACCGCAAAATCGCGCATGAAGTAGTCGGGTTCGTGCACCGGCGGGCGGTCCGGCACCGGCGCGTCGGGCACCGGCGCGTTGCGCACCAACCAGTAGCTGCCCAGGGCCAGCCCCCCCATCAGCAGCACGGGCAGGTAGATGGACAGGCGGTCGGCCGCCCGCGCCCACCAGCGCGGGGGCGGGGTGGCCAGCGCCGTCGGGCCGGTGGACAGCGGGGGCAGCGGGGTCACGCGGCGGCTTCTTCCAGCAGGCGGGCGTAGTGGCCGCTGGCCACCAACAGCAGGTCGCACAGCTCGCGCCCGGCGCCCTGGCCGCCCGCGGCCCGGGTGACGTGGTGGACCACGGCCAGCACCTCGGCCTGGGCCGCCGGTGGCGCGGCGGCGAAGGCGCAGCGGCGCAGCACCGGCAGATCCGGCCAGTCGTCGCCGATGGCGGCGGCCTGCGACCAGTCCAGCCCCAGTTCGGCCAGGATGGCCTCGGCCGCGGGGCGTTTGTCTTCGGTGCCGTAGCGCACGTGGGTCACGCCCAGCGCGTCCAGGCGGCGGCGCAGCGCGGGCGAGTCGCGCCCGGTGACCACCGCCGGGGTGATGCCGGCGCGCTGCAGCAGCTTCAGGCCGTGGCCGTCCAGGGTGTGGAAGCGTTTGAGCGCCTCACCGCCCTCGCCAAAGTACAGGCCGCCGTCGGTCAACACGCCGTCAACATCGAAAAACACCACCCGCACCGGCTGCGCCAGCAGCAGGGTTTCGGGGGGGAATTGCAGGGTGGGGTGCAGGGGCGGCAGGGGCATGGCGGGTCAGATCACTTTGGCGCGCATCAGGTCGTGGCTGTTGAGGGCGCCGCAGAGCCGGCCGTCGGCGTCCACCACCAGCACGCTGGTGATGCGGTGCTGTTCCATCAGATCGGCGGCTTCCACGGCCAGGGCGTCGGGTGCGACGGTGCGCGGCCGGCGGTGCATCGCCTGTTCGGCGGTCACGGCGGTCAGGTCGGCGCCTTGCTCGATCAGGCGGCGCAAATCGCCGTCGGTGAAGATGCCCAGCGGCCGGTCGTCGGCGTCCACCACGGCGGTGGCGCCCAGGCCTTTGGCGCTGATCTCGCGCATCATCTCGGGCAGGCGGGCGCCCGGCGCCACGCGCGGGGCGGCATCGGCCGGGCGCATCACGTCGCTGACCAGCGTCAGCAGTTTGCGCCCCAGCGCGCCACCGGGGTGGGAGCGGGCGAAGTCGTCGGGCTTGAAGCCGCGCGCGCTCAGCACCGCCACCGCCAGGGCGTCGCCCATGGCCAGTTGCGCGGTGGTGCTGGCGGTGGGGGCCAGGTTGTGCGGGCAGGCTTCCTTGTCCACGGCGGTGTCGAGCACCACGTCGGCGTGGCGGCCCAGGCTGGAGCCGGCGCGGCCGGTCATGGCCAGCAGCGGCACGCCCATGCGTTTGATCAGCGGCAGGATGGCGGTGAGTTCTTCGCTCTCGCCGCTGTTGCTGATGGCCAGCACCACGTCGGCGGCGGTGATCATGCCCAGGTCGCCGTGGCTGGCCTCGGCCGGGTGCACGAACATGGCCGGGGTGCCGGTGGAGGCCAGGGTGGCGGCGATCTTGCGGCCGACGTGGCCGCTCTTGCCCATGCCAGTGACCACCACCCGCCCGCGGCAGGCCAGCAGCGCCCGGGTGGCTTGCACGAAGCGGTCGTCCAGCCGCGCGGCCATGGCCCGCACCGCGTCGGCCTCGATGGCCAGCGTGTCGCGGGCCAGCTGCAGGGTCAGGGCGGCGTTCGGGGCGGGCGTGGGGCTCATCCGGGCGATTATCCGACAAGGCCAACGACTAAGATAAGCGGGATGAATTCGCTGGACATTGCGCTGCTCTACCTGCTCGCCGCCGTGGTGGGGGTGGTGGCGTGCCGTTCGCTCAAGCTGCCGCCCATGCTCGGCTATCTGGCGGTGGGTGTGGTGATCGGCCCCAACGCGCTGGCGCTGGCGCAGGACTCGGCCGGGGTGCGCTACCTGGCCGAATTCGGGGTGGTGTTCCTGATGTTCGTCATCGGGCTGGAGTTCAGCCTGCCCAAGCTGCGGGTGATGAAGCGGCACGTCTTCGGCCTGGGCACGGCGCAGGTGGTGCTCACCGTGCTGCTCACCACGGCCGCGTCGCTGGCCATGGGCTGGCTCATGCCGCAGTGGTGGCGCATGGAGTGGCAGACGGCGCTGGCGCTGGGCGGCGTCATGGCCATGAGCAGCACCGCCATCGTCGTCAAGCTGGTGGCCGACCGGCTGGAGTTGGAGAGCGACCACGGCAAGCGGGTGGTCGGCATTCTGCTGTTCCAGGACCTGGCGGTGGTGCCGCTGCTGGTGCTGATCCCGGCGCTGGGGTCCAGCCCCGAGCAGCTGGCCACCGCGCTGGGCTGGGCCTTGCTCAAGGCGGTGGTGCTGCTGACGCTGCTGATGACCGGCGGCCAGAAGCTGATGCGCTGGTGGCTGACCCTGGTGGCGCGGCGCAAGAGCGAAGAGCTGTTCATGCTCAACCTGCTGCTCATCACCCTGGGCCTGGCCTGGCTGACCGAACACGCCGGCCTGAGCCTGGCGCTGGGGGCTTTCGTCGCCGGCATGCTGATCGCCGAAACCGAGTACAAGCACCAGGTGGAGACCGATATCCGGCCGTTCCACGACGTGCTGCTGGGGCTGTTTTTCATCACCATCGGCATGATGCTGGACTGGCGCCTCGTGCTGGAGCGCTGGCCGCTGGTGCTGCTGTTGCTGGGCCTGTCGCTCACCTTCAAGCTGGGCCTGATCACCGGGCTGACCCGGCTGTTCGGCGCGCCGGCGGGCACCTCGCTGCGGGTGGGCCTGTACCTGGCGCAGGCCGGCGAGTTCGGCTTCGTGCTGTTGACCCTGGCCAACCAGAACGGCCTGGTGCCGCCCGAGCTGTTCAACCCGGTGCTGGCCTCCATGGTGATCTCCATGCTGCTGGCGCCGCTGGTCATCATGGGCAGCAACCGCGTCGTCACCCGGCTGGTGGGCAGCGACTGGCTGATGCAGTCGGTGCAGATGACGCAGATCGCGCGCCAGTCCATCGCGGCCGACAAGCACGTCATCATCTGCGGCTACGGCCGCTGCGGCCAGAACCTGGCGCGCATGCTGGAGGCCGAACACATTCCCTACATGGCGCTGGACCTGGACCCGGACCGGGTGCGCCACGCCGCGGCCGCCGGCCATTCGGTGGTGTTTGGCGACGCCGCCCGGCTGCAGGCCCTGATGGCCGCCGGCCTGAACCGCGCCAGCGCGGTGGTGGTGACCTACCTGGACACGCCCAGCGCGCTCAAGGTGCTGCACCACGTGCAGGAACACGCGCCCCGCGTGCCGGCGGTGGTGCGCACCGTGGACGACCAGGACCTGGACAAGCTGCAGGGCGCCGGCGCCACCGAGGTGGTGCCCGAGGCGATCGAGGCCAGCCTGATGCTGGCCAGCCACGCGCTGGCCCTGGTGGGGGTGCCGGTGCGGCGGGTGCTGCGCATCGTGCAGAACCAGCGCGAGGCGCGCTACAGCCTGCTGCGCGGCTACTTTCATGGCGCCGACGACAACTCGGTCGAGGAGCTGTACCAGGAGCGCTTGGTCACCGTGGTGCTGCCACCGGCCGGCAAAACCGTGGGCCAGCCGCTGGCCGACCTGGCCCTGCCCGCCATGGGCGCGCAGGTGGTGAGCCTGCGCCGCGCCGGCGGCAAGACGGTGCCGCTGGCCGACGGCCTGCGCCTGGAAGGCGGCGACACGCTGGTGCTGTCGGGCACGGCCGAGGTGCTGGCCCTGGCCGAAGAACGGCTGCTCACAGGCGCCTGAGGTGCGGCCGGGCCCGGCGCGGGCCGCGGCCGACATAACCCCGCCCCTGGGCGGGGTATCGGCGGCTGACCTGAAGCCCGGCGCGTGCGGCCTTACTGTTCGTGCTCATTTGGATCACAGGAGACCCCCCGCCATGCTGCACCGCCGCCATTTCCTGTCGGCCGGCCTCGCCGGTACCGCCGCCCTCACGCTGTCGTCCGTGTGGTCGCAAAGCGCCCCCAACCTGGGCGCCCCGGCGCTGCCCGAGCCCGGTTTCCGCAAGTTCCAGGTGGGCGACATCGAGCTGGTCGCCCTGAACGACGGCGTGCTGCGCCGGCCGCTGGGCGAGGAGTTCGTCCGCAACGCACCGATCGAGCAGGTCAAGGCGCTGCTGGCCGGCCAGGGCTTGCCGACCGATCATGTGGACATCCCGTTCACCCCGGTGCTGGTCATCAGCCAGGGGGTCAAGTACCTGATCGACACCGGCTTTGCCGACAACGGTCCGCCCACCACCGGCCGGCTGCTGGCCAACCTGGCCGCCGCCGGCCACGCGCCCGAGCAGATCGACCACGTCATCCTGAGCCACTACCACGGCGACCACATCAACGGCCTGCGCAACAAGGCCGGCCAGTGGGTCTTCCCCAAGGCCAAGGTGCATGTGCCGGCGCCCGAACACGCCTACTGGATGAGCGACGAGCAAATGGACGCCGCCCCGCCGGCGGCCCAGGCCGCGTTCGACAACGCCCGCCGCGTCATCGGCAGCCTGCCGGCCGACAAGCTGGTGACCTTCGAGCCGGGCGCCACGCTGGCGCCGGGCATCACCTCGCAGGCGGCTTACGGCCACACCCCGGGCATGTCGGTGTTCCGGGTCAGCTCCCGGGGCCAGTCCTACCTCTACCTGGCCGACGTGACCAACGTGCCGTCGCTGTTCGCCCGGGCCCCGGACTGGGCGGTGGCCTTCGACATGGACGCCGAGATGGCGCGCCAGACGCGCCGCCGCCTGCTGGCCCAGGCGGCCCAGGACCGCACCCTGCTGGGCGGCTTCCACTTCCCCTTCCCGGCGGTGGGCACGCTGGCCAAGGTGGACCAGGGCTACGGCTTCACCGCCCTGGCCTGACGCCCACCGGGGCCGCCGCGCGCGGCCCCATAATCCGGCCATGGACACCGCTGCTTACCTCCAGGCCCACATCCGCACCGTGCCCGACTGGCCGGCCCCCGGCGTGCAGTTCCGCGACATCACGCCGCTGCTGCAGGACCCGAAAGTGTTCCGGGTGCTGATCGACACCTTCGTCCACCGCTACATGGAACGCGGCCACCGCCCCGACGTGGTGGCCGGGCTGGACGCGCGCGGTTTCATCATCGGCTCGGTGCTGGCCTACGAGCTGGGGGTCGGCTTTGTGCCGATCCGCAAAAAGGGCAAGCTGCCCTTCACCACGGTGGAGGAAACCTACGAGCTGGAATACGGCAGCGCCACCGTGGAGTTGCACACCGACGCGGTGAAAAGCGGCGACCGGGTGCTGCTGAT
>NZ_JAAQQT010000683.1:0-4168 GCF_011742065.1 Aquabacterium sp. A08 | reverse complement strand
GATTTCGCCGGCCACTGAGCCGGTGCCTGATCCGGCCACGGCCCGTGCGCCGGGTGGTCAGTCCAGGTCGCCCAGTTGGGTGTCGCTCAGCGGGGCAAAGCCCTTGTCGCGGGCGCGGGGCATGGGCCGGGTCGGCTCGAATTCCGGGCGCCGGGCGTCCCAGGCACCCTGGTGGTCGCCCTTGAGCGCCTGTTCCAGTGCGGCCAGTTCGTCCGCGCCCACGGCCTCGTGGCCGCCCGAGCCGGGGCCCTGGGCGCTGGCCGGTGCGGCGGCGTGGGGCGGGTGGGCCGCCGCCGGGCCGCTGTGGCGCCAGTACACCGACTTCACCTCCAGCCCCAGGCGTTCCCCGGCCAGTTGCTGCAGGCTGTGCTCGATCTGGCTTTCGGCCCCCGGCACCCGCTCCAGCGCGCCGGGTTGGATGTCGATCAGCACCACGTGGGTCAGGCCGTCGTGGTCCAGCGTCAGCACCTTGAACTTGTAGGCCCCGGAGAGCACGCCGGCGCGGATCATGTTTTCGCGCACCACCGCGTACAGGTGTTCGCGACGGGCGCTGCGGCGCAGCCGCTGGTCCTTGGCCGGGTGGTCGCCGCCGCGCCGCGGCGCTTCGGCGCGCGGCGGCGTGGCGGGCGCCGGCGCCAGGGCGGGCAGCCAACGGGCCAGCCACAGGCGCCAGGGGCTGGGGGAAGGGGCACGGCGGGGGTTCACACAAATCTCACGAGCGGTGGGGACATATTTGTAGGGATTGTGCATCCAGTGCCGCTTTTTTTGGCCGATACTTGTACGCATAGGCTGCACCCGCACCGAGGAGAGCGCATGAACCCCAACGCGTCAACGAGCACCGCACCGGCCACCGGCCGCACCGCCGCACACAACAGCGCCGAATACCTGACCTTCCGCCTGGGGGCCGAGGAGTACGGCATCGACATCCTGCGCGTGCAGGAAATCCGCTCCTTCGAGGAGCCCACCCGCATCGCCAACGCGCCGCCCTTCATCAAGGGCGTGGTCAACCTGCGCGGCGTCATCGTGCCGGTGGTGGACCTGCGCATCAAGCTCGGTTGCGAAAAAGTCGAATACAACAGCTTCACCGTGGTCATCGTGCTCAACGTCAAGGGCCGGGTGGTGGGCGCGGTGGTCGATTCGGTGTCCGACGTGCTGGAACTGGACCGCGACCACGTCAAGCCCGCGCCCGAGATGGGCACCTCCACCGTGGACACGGCCTTCATCACCGGCATCGCCAGCGTGGGCGAACGGATGCTGATCCTGATGGACATCCAGGCCCTGATGAGCAGCCCCGACATGGGCCTGATGGACGCGGCCGCCTGAGCCGCCCCGGCCAACCGACCACTGGAAAGGGCTGACGATGGACCTGATGGGCATGATGCGCGCCTTCAGCATCCGGCTGCGCATGCTGGGGGCGATTGCGGTGGTGATCGTGTTGCTGTGCGCCGTGGGCGCGACCGGCCTGTGGGGCATGCAGCGCATGCAGGCGGTGCAGCACGACCTGGTGGAGCACGCGCTGGCCGAATCGGTGGCGCTGGGCCAGCTGCGGCTGGCCCTGGCCGAGACCCGGCGCCACGAACAGGCCCTGGCGCTGCACGCGCCCTCGCCCGAGGCGTGGCGCACCAGCCAGGCCGCCTGGGCCGAGGCCTTGGGCCGGGTGGACACGGCCGTGCAGGCCATGCTGGCCGGCGAGGCCGACGAGGACAACGCCCTGGTGGACGGCCTGCGCGACCAGATGCAGGCCTACCGCCGTGCCCTGGAGCCGGCCCTGGCCGCGATGCAGGCCGGCACCCTGACCGAGGTGGCGGCCGCCCAGCAGGCGCTGGCCCCAGGCCAGGCCCCGCTGCAGCAGGCCGACGCGGTGCTGCAGCGGCTGGACGGCTTGCTGGCCGACGAACTGGCCGGCGTGATGACCGGCGCCGACCGCGTGGCCCAGTGGGCGCTGTGGCTGTTTGTGGGCACGGTGGCGGTGGCGGTGTTGGTGGTGGTGCCCACCACGCTGGCCAACATGCACAGCATCTGCCGGCCGCTGGAGCAGGCCCAGGGCCTGGCGGTGGCCATTGCCCGCGGCGACCTGACCACCCGCGCCGACCTGCGCGGCGCCGACGAACTGGCCGAACTGCTGCGCAACCTGGCCGACATGCAGGCCTCGCTGTCGCGCACCGTGGGCCAGGTGCGCCAGGCGGCCGAGAGCATCCGCGCGGCCAGCCAGGAAATCGCCAGCGGCAACCAGGACCTGAGCAACCGCACCGAGCAGACCGCCAGCAACCTGGAAGAAACCGCCGCCAGCATGGTGGAGATGACCGGCACCGTGCGCCAGTCCAGCGAGGCGGCCCAGTCCGCCAGCCGCATGGCCAGCGCCAACGCCGAGGTCGCCCAGCGCGGCGGCACGGTGGTGGGGCAGGTGGTGGCCACCATGGACGAGATCAACCGCAGCAGCCAGAAGATCCACGACATCATCGGTGTGATCGACGGCATCGCCTTCCAGACCAACATCCTGGCGCTGAACGCGGCGGTGGAAGCCGCGCGTGCCGGCGAGGCCGGGCGCGGTTTTGCCGTGGTGGCCGGCGAGGTGCGCAGCCTGGCCCAGCGCAGCGCCGAGGCCGCGCGCGAGATCAAGACCCTCATCAGCGCCAGCGTGGACAAGGTCGACGCCGGCACCCAGCTGGTGCACCAGGCCGGCAGCACCATCCGCGACATCGTGGACAACGCGCAGCAGGTGTCGGCGCTGATCGCCGAAATCACCACCGCCACCGCCGAGCAGGCGCAGGGCCTGACCGAAATCAACGCCGCCGTGGGCCAGCTTGACCAGGTGACTCAGCAGAACGCGGCGCTGGTGGAGCAGAGCGCCGCCGCCGCCGACAGCCTGCGCGAGCAGGCCCAGCGGCTGAACGACGTGGTGGCCGTGTTCCGCCTGGGCGACGGCGCCGTGGGCCACCCGCCCCTGACGCCCGCGGCCACCCGCGGCCACGGCCCCGAACGGGGCTACCAGGGGCCGGAACGCCGCCTGACGGCGCGCGGCTGACGCCCCTTTTTCTTCACGAACCCCGCAGAGGACTTTCCCCATGAATTTGACCAACTTGCGCATCGGCACCCGGCTGGGGCTGGCCTTTGCGGCCGTGCTGGTGTTGCTGGCCGCGGTGGTGGCCCTGTCGCTGTTCGAATTCCGCGTGCTGCTGGGCGACCTGGACCGGGTGGTGCAGATGGAGCGCCGCGCCGCCCTGACCGACAACTGGGCCGACAGCACCCGCCTCAACGTCAACCGGGTGATGGCGATCGCCAAGTCCCGCAACGACCCCGAGGTGGAGGCCTACTTCGCGCCGCAGATCGCCGAGACCACGCAGCAGATCAACGGGCTGCAGAAGTCGCTGGAGACCGAAATCGCCTCCGCCGAAGGCAAGGCGCTGCTGGCCAAGATCGCCCAGCTGCGGGCCGACTACATCGCCGCGCGCAAGACCTTTTTCGACGCCCTCAAGGCCGACGACCTGGACGGCAGCAGCCGCCTGCTGAGCGGCCAGCTGCTGCCGGCGGCCAACGCCTACATGGCGGCGCAGGAGGAGCTGGTCAAGCTGCAGCACCGCTTTGTGGACGAATACGCCACCCAGGCCCGCGCGGCGGTGGACCAGGCGGTGCTGTTCGTGCTGGCCCTGGCCGGCGCCGCGCTGCTGGTGGGGGTCATCGTCGCGGTGACCATTGGCCGCTCCATCACCCGCCCGCTGCGCGAGGCCGGCGACTTCGCCGACGCCATTGCCCATGGCGACCTGACGCGCCGCATCAGCGCCACCCGCCAGGACGAAATCGGCGGCCTGTTGCGCTCGCTGGCCGAGATGCAGGCCAGCCTGCAGCGGGTGGTGGGTCAGATCCGCCAGTCCAGCGACGGCATTGGCCAGGCGGCCAGCGAGATCGCCATGGGCAACCAGGACCTGAGCAGCCGCACCGAACAGACCGCCAGCAACCTGGAGGAAACCGCGGCCAGCATGGAGCAGCTCACCGCCACGGTCAAGCAGAGCGCCGATTCGGCGCGCCAGGCCAACCAGCTGGCGTCGAGCGCGGCCGAGGTGGCCGAGCGCGGCGGCGCCGTCGTCGGTCAGGTGGTGCACACCATGAACGACATCAACCAGAGCAGCCAGCGCATCAGCGACATCATCAGCGTGATCGACGGCATCGC
>NZ_JAAQQT010000682.1:0-22384 GCF_011742065.1 Aquabacterium sp. A08 | reverse complement strand
GCGCCCCCTGCGCCGGCCATCGCCACCGAGCAAGCCCCGCCCCCCGCACCGGCTGCTGTGCCCACCGCCCCTGCGGCCTCTGTGCCGCCCCCGGCGCCGGCACCGGCGGCCAAGCCCACGCCCGCCCCCAAACCGGCACCCACCACGGCCCCAACCAGCCAGCCGGCGCCGGTGGCCAAGCCCGCGCCGGCGCCCCAGCCAGCGCCAGCACCGGTGGTCCCCAAACCCACCGCGCCGCCACCCGCCCCTGCCCCGGCGGCCCCACCGCCGCCGACCGTTCCGTCACCGGCCCCCGCCTCCGAACTCGACATCCTGCGCGGCGCCCTGCAGCGCTGCGACGCCAAGGACAACCTGCTGTCCAAAGGCGCCTGCATCCTCAAGGCCCGCCACAAGCATTGCGGCTCGCTCTGGGGCCAGGTGCCGGAGTGCCCCCTGAGCAACAACAACGTCAACAACTGAACCGAGGGAACCTGCCATGAGCAACAAGCTACTCGTCTCCGACAACCCCTACTCCCTGTTCCGCCTGCCGGAAGCCCTGACCTGCTGGCAGGCCGTGCTGGTCGGTGGGGCGGCCTACCTGATCGCGGCCCTGCTGTTCGCGCTGGGCGGCCTGTTGGCCAAGGTGTCGTTCATCTTCACCGCGCTGTTTGGCCTGGTGGCGCTGGTGGTGGTGCTGGCCGGCGTCAACGGCGCGGGCATCTGCCTGACCGACATGGTCAACCGCCGCCCGTACCGGGGCGTGCTGGGCTACATGCTGGCGGGGCTGTTCAGCCTGCCCAAGCTGCTGGGCGCCGGCCTGCTGCTGGGCCTGGTGTACCTGGGCGTGCTGCTGCTGGTGGCCCTGGTGCTGCTGATCTGCAAGCTGCCCGGGGTGGGCCCGCTGCTGCTGGTCGGTGCCATCCCGGCGCTGGTGCTGCTGATGGCGCTGACCATCGTCGGTTTCTACATGGCCTCGTCCATCGTGGCGCCGGCCATCTGGGACGGTGAACGGGTCATGCACGCGCTGTCGATCACCTGGGCCATCACCCGCAAGCACCCGTTCGAGGCACTGGCCAAGATCATCGGCGGGCTGTTCCTGTCGCTGCTGTTCGCGTCGCTGCTGTTCGGCCTGCTCACCTTTGCCAGCCTGGTGGTGGGCGGCCTGGCGGTGCCGATCATCGGTGTCGGCATGCACATGGACTTCGGCGCGCTGTTCGGTGGCTACGGCTCGGGCGGCGGCCACATGGTGGGCGCCGCCATCGGCTACGGCCTGGTGTACGCCACCGCGTCGGCCTTTGTGTTCCTGCTGCCCATGATGGTGGGCATCCTGACCTGGCGCGAGTTCTCGGGCAAGGTGGACCTCGACAGCATCCGCCAGCAGGCCGACACGGCCCTGAAACAGGCCGGCGAGAAGGTGACCGAACTGAAGGAGACCGCAGCGACGGTCGCGGCACCTGCACCTGCACCTGCACCTGCACCTGCACCTGCTCCCGCGCCGGAACCGGCCCTTGCACCGCAACCCGCGCTAGCGCCCGCCGCGCCGCACTGCCCGCAGTGCCAGGGCGAGGTGCAGGTCGGTGACCGCTTCTGCGAACACTGCGGCCACAAACTGGTCTGAGGTCTGCCATGCCCCGTTTTTGCAACGCCTGTGGCACCCGCAACGAAGACGACGCCGCCTTTTGCGACGACTGCGGCGCCCCCTTGCGCCGCCCAACGGCTGCCCCCGCACCTGCACCCGCACCCGCGACAGCTCCGGCGCCCGCAGCACCGCCCATCGCGGCCCAGACCCGCAGCGCCCGACGGGTGCCCCGCGCGGCCCTCTGGGGCGGTGTCGGGGCCGTGGGCCTGGCGCTCGTCGTGGGGCTGGGGGCCTGGGCCTGGACGGCCTTGCGGCACGGCCCGCCGAACGCGGCCGAGCAGCAAGCCGTGGCCGAGCGCTGGCTGCAAGGCCAGCAAGACCGGCTGCTGCGCGGCACCTGCCTGAGCAACTTCCCCTACCGCCAGAGCACGGTCAGCGTGGCCGGCTGGAACAGCGACACCAAGGCCTGGCTCGACGCCCTGGTCGCGGGCGGGGTCTACCAGGCCAACGGCAACGACGCCTACGGCAACTGGCTGTACGCCCACGGCCCCGAGGCCCAGCGCCACATCCGCCGCGGGCAGCTGTGCCTGGCCAACGCGGTCAAGCTGAGCCAGACCGCGCTCAAGTCCCCGAGCGCGCAGGAGCAGGCCCTGCTGGACCGGGTGCCCGACGGCCGGCGTTTTGCGCAGATCACCGTCACCTACGCCTGGGACACCCTGCCGGCCTTCGCCACCCAACCGCCGGTGGCCGACGAATGGCCTTCGGCCATGAAAAACACGACCGCCGAGGTGCTGCTGTTCCGCGACGACGAACGGGGCTGGCGCGAAGCCACCGCGTCCGACGAACGCCGGTTGAACGAGCAGGTGGCGGCGCTCGATGCCCCGGCACGCGGGAACACCCAAGCCCAGGCCGGCGGCGGTTTTGACCTGGGGGCCTGGTTCAGCCGCCTGTTCTCCTTCGGCAGCGGCCCGGACCGGGTGGCCGAACAGTTCATGCGCTCGGTGGCCGAGGGGAATGTGGAAGCGGCCGTGGCGCACCTGCACCCTGCGCAGCGCAGTCAGGCCACGGACGCCAAGATCGGCATGGCCATTGCCATGAAAACACAGGAACGCGGCACCACGGCCCCGTCGATCGACCGGATCGAAACCGAGGTGGAGCGCCAGACCGAGGAATCGGCCACGGTGCGCGTGGTGGTGCACTACGCCAACGGTCGCAACGACAGGGACCGCATGCAACTGCGCCGCCACGACGGCCATTGGTACGTGTGGATGAACTGAGGCCGCTGCCCCGCCGCCAGGCCCTGGCCTGGGCGGCCGCGGCCGGGGGCCTGGGACTGGGGGCGGCCTGGCTGGGTCTGGTGCAGGCCCCGGCCCAAGCCACACCCGCCCGCGCGGCCCAGGCGCTGGCCCCGCTGCAGGCGGGCAACGTCGCCGGCAACCTGCTGTTCCGCGGCACCCGGTCGCTGGAGGGGCGGGTGGTGCGCTGGTTCGACGACGCCAGCGACTACACCCACGTGGGGGTGATGGTGCCCGCGTCCAGCGGCGGCTGGTCGGTGGTGCACGCCACCCCGGACGGCCAGGCCGTGGTGCGCGAACCGCTGGCGGCGTTCGTGTCGCACCCGGGCAGTTTTCTGGCGGCCAGCTTCGGCTGGGCGCCGGCCACCGGGCGCGCCCCGCAGGCGCTGGCCGAGTTGGTGAGCGGCTGGATCGGGCGCCCCTTCGACGGCGACTTCGACAGCCAGGACCCGCAGCGGCTGTACTGCACCGAACTGGTCTGGGCCGCGGCCCAGGCGCTGGGCTGGGTCGGCCCGCCGGCACTGCACACCCTGCAGACACCGCTGGGCCCCAAGCAGGTCATCACCGTGAGCCACCTGCTGCAGCGCCTGCCCCTGGTGCCCACCTGGGCCGGCCCGCTCGCCTGAAGGGCGTGCCGGCGGTCGCGCCTCAGGCGCGCTGGCGACTCACCCACAGCACCCCGGCCAGCACCAGCGCGGTGCCCGCCAGCACCCAGGCGTTGAACGGCTCGCCCAAAATCCACACCCCCATGAAGATCGTGGACAGGGGGCCGACCATGCCGGTCTGCGCCGCCAGGCCGGAGCCGATGCGTTCGATCGCCATCATCACCATCACCACCGGCGCGGCGGTGCAGGCCACGGCGTTGAGGACCGACAGCCAGACCACCTCGGGCGCCACCACAGCGGCCGACCACGGCCGCAGCAGCACGAACTGCAACAGGCACAGCAGGCAGGCCACGCTGGTGGCCCAGCCCACCAGCCGCAGCGCGCCCAGGCGCTTGACCATTTCGCCGCTGTACACCAGGTAGATGGCGTAGCTGACGGCGCTGCCGAACACCAGCAGGGCGCCGAGGGCGGTGCCCCAGCCGTCGAAGCGCACCTCGTGGCCGAACACCAGCAGCACGCCGGCGTAGCTCAGCGCCATGGCGCCGGCCTGGCGCCCGGTGATGCGCCGGCCGTACAGCACCCAGCCCAGCACCAGCACCAGGGTGGGGTTGAGGTACAGGATCAGCCGCTCCAGGCTGGCGCTGATGTACTGCAGTCCCCAGAAGTCCAGGAAGCTGGCCAGGTAGTAGCCGCTGACGCCCAGGCCCAGGATGCCCAGCAGGTCGCGCCGGGTCAGCGGCGCCACCGGGGTGCGGGCGCGGTGCGTGGCCCACCAGGCCATGGCCAGGAACAGCGGCAGCGCGAACAGCATGCGGTACATGATGAGCGTGACCGCGTCCACCCCATGGCGGTAGGCCAGCTTGACGATGATGGCCTTGCCGCTGAAGGCGATGGAGCCGGCCGCCGCCAGCAGCAGGCCGCTGGTCAGGTGCGCCGGGCGCGGGTCGGCGGCCACCGGTCAGGCCGCCTTGAACACGCGCAGCCACTTGGTGGCGGGCAGGCCCCAGCGCGCCTGGATCGCCTCGGCGCGGGCCAGCAACTCGAGCCGGCCGGGGTGCTGCGGGGTGCGCAGCGCCAGCACCACGGTGTTGCCTTCGCGCGTGGGCTTGAAGGCCCAGACCGCGTCCGGCCCGAACGCCGCGCGGATGCTGTCGAGCGAACGCTCGAAGCTGGCGTCGCGGCCGAACAGGTTGACCGTCATCGTCCCTTCGTCGGTGAGCAGGGCGCGGCAGTCGGCGTAGAAGGCCGGGCTGTCCAGCACCGGCGCGGCGGCCTCGTGGTCGTACAGGTCCACCTGCAGCGCGTCCACCGTGCCGTGGAAGGGCGCGTGGGCGGCCACCTCGGCGGCATCGCCCAGCAACACGCGCAGCTTGGCGCTGTCGGGCGGCAGCTTGAACCAGGTGCGGCAGGCGGCCACCACCTGCGGGTTGATCTCGATGGCGGTGGTGTCCATCTTCAGCTTCTTGAAGTGGAACTTGGTCAGCGCGGCGGCGCCCAGGCCCAACTGCATGGCGCGGCGGCGGGCGACGCTGTCGGGCTCGACGAAGAGCAGCCAGGCCATCATGCGCTGCACGTACTCCAGTTCGATGTCGAAAGGCCGGTCGATCAGCATCGAGCCCTGGACCCATTCGGTGCCCAGGTGCAGGAAGCGGACCTCGCTGTCTTCCGACAGGGTGACGGCGGGCAGGTCATCGGGGTCGGTGCGGGTGCGGCGCGGGCGCTCGGGTGGGGGGTCGGCCGGGCGGGCGGCGGCGCGGGTGCTCAGGCGGGCCATCAGGCGGCCTCCGCCGGGGCCAGGCCGTGACGCGCCAGCACCTCGCGCCAGGCCGCCAGTTTGCGCGCCAACGGCCAGCTGGCGTGGGCCGGGCTGGTGGAAGGCAGGCGGTACACCGGCAGGCCCAGGGCGCGGGTGTGGCGCGCGTGGCGGAAGCTTTCGCCGCCGTGGTGGGCCACCGCTTCCAGCGCCGGGCAGCGCTGGCGCAGGCTGTGCAGGTCGTTCAGGCGGGCGTGGCGGATGGCGCTGTCCAGGCTGCCGTCGCGTTCGCAGCTGGCGTACACGTCCCACAGCCCCAAGCCATGGGCGAGCAGCGCGTCGGTTCGTTCGGAATAGGGCATGTCGGTCAGGGGCAGGTGCCACAAGGCACCCAGGATCTTCCAGAATTGGTTTTGCGGGTGGGCATAGTAACGCTGCGCGGCCAGCGAGGCGACGCTGGGGAAGCTGCCCAGCACCAGCAGCCGGGTGCGAGCGTCGAGCAGCGGCGCCAGGCCTTGCAGCGGGGGCGTGCTCATGCCTCGGAGCGCCCGGCGGGCCACAGCGCCCGCAGGCGCGGCAGCACGCGCAGGGCGTTGGCGGTGGTGGCCTGGGCCAGCACCGGCACGTCCAGGCCGCGCAGGCGCGCCACCATGGCGCCGATGCGCGGCAGTTCGGCCGGGGCGTTGCGGCCCTGGGGCCGGCCCCGGGCGCGCTCGGCCGCCGGCACGTACAGCCACTGTGGCGGGATGTCGGGGGCGTCGGTCTCCAGCGCCAGGGCGTCCAGCGGCAGGCTGGCGGCCAGGCGCTGCAATTGGCGCGCCGTGTCGAAGGTGACGGCGCCGCCAAACCCCAGGGCCAGCCCCAGCCCCAGAAAAGCCTGGGCCTGCACCGCGCTGCCGTTGAAGGCGTGCGCCAACCCGCCGGCCACCGGCCGCCCCTGGCGGGCCAGGTTGCGCAAGCCGTGCAGCAGCGCGTCGGCGGAACGGCGCACGTGCAGCAGCACCGGCAGGCCGTGGCGCTGGGCCAGGCGCAGCTGCGCGGTGTAAAAGAGGGTCTGGCGTTCGCGCAGGGCCGGCTCGCACAGCGCGGGCACGAAAAAGTCCAGCCCGATCTCGCCCACCGCCACCAGGCGCGGGTCGTCGCGGTGGCGGCTCAAGGCAGCGTCCAGCGCGGCCAGGTCGTCGTCGGTCGCCTGGGGCACGCACAAGGGGTGGATGCCCAAGGCGTAGGCGTCGCCGGTGCGGTGGGCCAGGGCCCGCACCGCGTCCCAGTGGGGGCGCGCCACCGCCGGGTACACGCACAGGGCCACGCCGGCGCGACGCGCGTCGTCGCGGGCGCGCAGGCGCTCGGTGTCGGTCCATTCCGGCGCGTCGAGGTGGCAATGGGTGTCGATCCACATGGCCAAACGATTATGGGTCAGCACGACCGGGCACGCGCTGGTGCACAATGTGCGGCACCACCCAACCCGCCACCGGGGGAGAGAATTTGAGCCTCAAAAGCCGGTTTCTGCTGCTCACCACCGCCCTGACCGTTCTGGCCACGGGCCTGGCCTGGGTGCTGTTCAGCGCGGTGGCCGAACGCGTCATCGAACAGTGGGGCCTGCGGGTGGTGGACATCCAGGTGCGTTACGACAGCGCCCGCCTGTTGCGCCCGATCGAGCGCGAAATCGCCCTGGCCCAGCAGATGGCCGATTCGCAGGTGCTCAAGCGCTGGGCGCGCGAACCGCAGAACCCGCTGTACAAGGCCCAGGCGCTGCGGGAAATGGAGAGCTACCGGCTGAACTTCCAGGACCGCAGCTTTTTCGTGGCGCTGCAGGCCGACGGCGCCTACTTCCACAACAACGCCGCCAACGACTACGCCCAGCAGCCGCTGCGCTACCACCTCCGCCCCGACAACCCGGCCGACGCCTGGTTCTACCAGCTGGTGCGCCAGGGCCGGCCCTTCCACCTCAACGTCAACCCCGACGAAACACTGAAGGTCACCAAGCTCTGGATCGACGTGCTCATGCGCGACGGCGACCACACGCTGGGCATCGTCGGCACCGGGGTGGAGCTGGACGCCTTCCTGCGCGAGGTGGTGGACCTGAGCCAGCCCGGCATCACCAGCCTGTTCGTGGACGGCAACGGCGCCATCCAGCTCTACCGCGACCAAAAGCTCATCGACTTTGCCAGCGTGGTCAAACCCGAAGGCCAGAAAAGCCTGTTCACCCAATTGCTGGACCGGCCCGAAGACCGCGAACGCATGCAGGCCCACCTGCAGCGGCTGCGCCAGCCCGACCAGCCCGGCGGCACCGTGCTGAACGACTTTGTGGTGATGAACGGCCAGCGCCACCTGGTGGGCATGGCCTACCTGCCCACCATCGGCTGGTACGAGGTGACGCTGATCGACCTGGACCAGCTGATGCCGGTGCAGCGCTTTGTGCCGATCGCGGTGGCCCTGGGGCTGGTGCTGGTGGCCAGCCTGGGGCTGTTCCACCTGGCCCTGCGGCGCTGGGTGGTGCACCCGCTGGCGGCGCTGGAACGCGCCATGCTGCGGGTGCGCGACGGCGACCTGGCGCCGCCCGAGCTGCCGCGCGCCGGCGGTGAAGTGGGCCGGCTGATCGGCCACTTCGACAGCATGGCCCGCGCCATCCGCGACAACACCCGCGACCTGGAGGCCAAGGTGCGCGAGCGCACCGAGGCGCTGGACCGCCTGGCCAGCGTGGACGCCCTGACCGGCCTGGCCAACCGCCGCGGCATGACCGACGCGCTGGCCCGCTGCGCCGAACGCGCCCGCCGCGACGGCGTGCCCTACGGCGTCATCTACCTCGACATCGACTGGTTCAAGCAGATCAACGACCAGCGCGGCCACGCCGCCGGCGACGCCGCCCTGGTGGAGGTGGCCCGCCTGCTGCGCGCCAACCTGCGCCCCTACGACCACGCCGGGCGCTGGGGCGGGGACGAGTTCCTCGTCGTGCTGGCGCCCTGCGACCGCGACACCCTGCTCAAGATCGGCGAGCGTATCCGCGAGGACGTGGCCGCCCAGACCCGCGACAGCAGCCAGCCGGTCACCCTCAGCATGGGGGGCACGCTGGCGCAGCGCCACGACGACTGCGACGCCCTGCTGCACCGGGTGGACGAGGCGCTGTACGCCGCCAAGGCCGCCGGACGCAACGCCTTCCGCCTGGCCGAGGAGCCCACATGACCCCCGCCCAACACCTCACCATCGTCACCGGCAGCTCGCGCGGGCTGGGCCGGGCGCTGGCCGAGCAGCTGCTGTCGCCACAGCGGGTGCTGCTGTGCCTGGCGCGCCGCCCCTGCGACGACCTGGCGCACCAGGCCATGCAGGCCGGCGCCCACCTGGAGCAGTGGTCGCAAGACCTGACCGACACGGCCGAGGCCGCCGAACGGCTGGCGCGCTGGCTGCACAGCCTGCACGCGCCGGGGCTGGACAGCGCCACCCTGATCAACAACGCCGGCGTGATCCCGGCCATCGGGCCGCTCAACGACTGCCCGCCCGACGAACTGGCCCGCGCGCTGCGGGTGGGGCTGGAGGCCCCGATGGCGCTGACCGGCGCCTTCCTGCGCGCCACCCAGGCCTGGGTGGACGCCGGCTGGCAGGGCACGCGCAAGGTGCTCAACATCTCGTCCGGGCTGGGGCGACGCGCCATGGCCGGCCAGGCGCCCTACTGCGCGGCGAAGGCCGGGCTGGACCACTTCAGCCGCTGCACCGCGCTGGACGAGGCCCGGCGGCCCCGCGGTGCGCGCATCGCCTCGCTGGCGCCCGGGGTGATCGACACCGACATGCAAACCCAGCTGCGCGCCGGCGACCCTGCCCGCTTCCCTGACCACGCGCGCTTCGTCGGCCTGAAAACCGAGGGCCTGCTGGCCACGCCCGCACAGGCCGCACGCCAGGTGCTGTCGCACCTGGACCGGCCCGACTTTGGCGACCCGGTGGTGGCCGACGTGCGCGACTGAGAGGACCGCCCCCATGCACCCGCCCCGCCCCCTGCACCGCCGGCGCTGGCTGGCCTGGGCCGCCCAGCTGGGGCTGGGGGCCGCAGCGCTGCCCACCCCGGCCCGGCCTGCGGCCGGCGACCCGGACGGCTTCTGGGCCCGCGCCCGCCAAGGTGGCCACCTGCTGCTGATGCGCCACGCCCGCACCGAAGCAGGCCTGGGCGATCCGCCCGGCTTTCGTCTGGACGACTGCCGCAGCCAGCGCAACCTGAGCGACGCCGGGCGCGACGACGCCCGCCGGCTCGGGCAGCGCCTGGTGCAGGAAGGGGTGCGGCTGGACGCCGTGTACAGCAGCGCCTGGTGCCGCTGCACCGAAACGGCGGCACTCGCCTTCGACCCGCACCACCCGCCGCACCGGGTCTGGCCAGCACTCAATTCCTTCTTCCAGGGCCAGGGTGACGGCGTGCGCCAGACGCGCGAGGTGCTGCAGCGCGCCCGCCAACTGCAGGCGCCGGCCAACTGGATGCTGGTGACGCACCAGGTCAACATCACCGCGCTCACCGGCGCCCACCCCGCCATGGGCGAGGTGTTCCTGACCCGGCCACACCCCCGCGAGGCGGCGCTGGAGGTCCTGGCCCGCTGGCGGGCGTGAAGCCACCGGAACTGTCGGCTTGGCGTCAGACAAATGGCCGAAGATGGTCACATAATTCATAATTCAATCGACCCACCCAGGAGCCTTGTATGAGCAGAGAAGTCGTCGTCGTCAGCGCAGTACGCACCGCCATTGGCACCTTTGGCGGCAGCCTCAAGGACACGCCCCCCACCGAACTCGGCGCACTGGTCGTGCGCGAGGCCCTGGCCCGCGCCCAGACCCCCGGCGCCGACGTCGGCCACGTGGTCTTCGGCCACGTCGTCAACACCGAGCCCAAGGACATGTACCTCAGCCGCGTGGCGGCCATCAACGGCGGCTGCCCCGAGACCACCCCGGCCTTCAACGTCAACCGCCTGTGCGGCTCCGGCCTGCAGGCCATCGTCTCGGCCTCCCAGGCCATCCTGCTGGGTGACTGCGACGTGGCCATCGGCGGCGGCGCCGAGAACATGAGCCGCGCGCCCTACGCCAGCCTGACCCACCGCTTCGGCGCCCGCATGGGCGACACCAAGCTGGTGGACATGATGGTCGGCGCCCTGCACGACCCCTTCCACAACATCCACATGGGCGTGACCGCCGAGAACGTGGCCGCCCAGTTCGGCATCACCCGCGAGATGCAGGACGCCCTGGCCGTGGAGAGCCACAACCGCGCCCAGAAGGCGACCGAGGCCGGGTACTTCAAAGACCAGATCGTGCCGGTCATGCTCAAGAGCCGCAAGGGCGAAGTGGCCTACGCCACCGACGAGCACTTCCGCCCCAACTGCACGCTGGACGACATGGCCAAGTTGAAGCCGGTCTTCGTCAAAGAGAACGGCACCGTGACGGCCGGCAACGCCAGCGGCATCAACGACGCGGCCGCGGCCGTGGTGCTGATGGAAGCCGGCGCGGCCCAAGCCCGTGGCCTGGCCCCGATGGCGCGCCTGGTGGGCTACGCCCACACCGGGCTGGACCCCAAGATCATGGGCGTGGGCCCGATCTCGGCCACCCAGGCGGTGCTCAAGCGCACCGGCCTGAGCGTGAACGACCTGGACGTGATCGAGGCCAACGAGGCCTTCGCCGCCCAGGCCTGCGCCGTCACCAAAGGCCTGGGGCTGGACCCGGCCAAGGTCAACCCCAACGGCTCGGGGATTTCGCTGGGCCACCCGATCGGGGCCACCGGCGCGCTGATCACGGTCAAGGCACTGTACGAGCTGCAACGCACCGGCGGCCGCTACGCGCTGGTGACGATGTGCATCGGCGGGGGCCAGGGCATCGCCGCCATCTTCGAGCGGGTGTGAGGCCGGCGGCGGCCCACGGGACACCGGCTTGAGCGCCGCGCCCGACCGCCCCGCCGCATTGCCCGACTGGGCGGCGGCCCTCGCCGCGCTGGAGCACGGGCTGCTCCAGCGCGACGTGGCCGCCCGCTGCCTGCTGCTGGCCACCCTGGCCGGCGAACACCTGTTGCTGCTGGGCCCGCCCGGCACCGCGAAAAGCGAGCTGGCGCGGCGCCTGCACCGGCGCCTGCCCGGCACCCGCTACTTCGAGCGCCTGCTCACCCGCTTCACCGTGCCCGAGGAGCTGTTCGGCCCGCTCTCGCTGCGCGCGCTGGAAGACGACCGCTACGAACGCCTGACCGACGGCTACCTGCCCCAGGCCGAAGTCGCCTTTCTGGACGAGGTGTTCAAGGCCAATTCGGCCATCCTCAACACCCTGCTGGGCCTGCTGCACGAGCGCCAGTTCGACAACGGCACGCTGCGCCAGCCGGTGCCGCTGCTGTGCCTGGTGGGCGCCAGCAACGAATGGCCGCAGGACGACGGCCTGCAGGCCTTTTACGACCGCTTTCTGCTGCGCGTGCCGGTGGCCCCGGTGGACGACGCGCACTTCCACGCCTTGCTGCTGGCGCCGCCACCCACCCCGGCCGACGCGCCCAGTGCCACCGGCCCGGGCGCCCTGCATCCGGCCGAACTCGACGCCCTGCGCGCCCAGGCCCAGGCGGTGGAGCTGCCGGCCGACGTGCTGGACCGCCTGCGGCAGGCGCGCCAGCGCTGCCGCGACCAGGACACGCCCGTGTCCGACCGGCGCTGGCGCCAGCTGGCCGGGCTGCTCAAGGTCCAGGCCGCCAGCCGCGGCGACCGCGCCGTCAACGCCTGGGACCTGTGGGTGCTGCCCTTCGTGCTGCCCCACCGCCCCGACGACACGGCCGCCTGGGCCGCCACCTTCTTCACCGACGTGGCGCAGGCCGAAGCGCTGGACACCACCGGCCTGCAGGCCGCGGTGGACGCCTTCGAGGGCCAGCTCGACATCGAGCGGCGCACCCCGGCCGACGGCCCCGACGACAGCGCCGGCAAACTCGCGCTGGCCCAGGCCCTGGCCGGCCCCAGCGGCGACAGCGAGATGCTGCGCCTGGTGTCCGACCGGGCACACAAGCGCTACAGCGCCGGGCACGTGGCCAGCCGCGTGGCGCAGCTGGACGGCCTGTGCGACCAGATCGACGCCCTGTGCGTGGCCGTCAGCACCCAGGCCGACGCCGTCACCGCGGCGGCGCGGGCCCACCCGTGGCTGCCGCCGTCGTGGTGCGCCCACATCGCAGCGGTGCACGGGCAACGCCGTGCCCAGGCGCAGGCGCTGCAGGCGCAGGCCCACGGCGTGCGCGCCGGCTTTGCCGCCCTGCCGGTGGACCCGGCCAGCACCGAGCCAGAGCCCATCGCGCCGCCCGAGGGGGCGGCGACGTTGCCTGCGGACACCGCACCCGCGCCCCGGCCCACGGCCCCCTGAACCGCGCCCGCCGGCCCCAGGCCCACCCGCCTGCCCCCACCCGACCATGCCCACCGCCTGCGGCCCGGCCCACATCAACCGCCCCTACCACCACCTGGGCGAGCTGCCGCAGCCGCTGTGGCGCTGGGCGGTGGTCTGCAGCAGCGGCCCGGCCGTGCGGCGCCTGCCCGACCTGCCCGCCTGGCGCGACGCCCTGCTGCAAGGCCGCCTGCCCGACCCGGCGCTCGACTTCGGCGACCCCGCCGCCACCCAGCCGCTGCGCCAGGTCGTCGGCGAACTGGCCCTGACCGACCTCACCCGCGACCAGCCCGCGCTGGCCCAGCAGCTGCTGCAAAGCCTGCTCTGGCACCTGGACCACCTGATCGACCGCCCCGCCGGCGAAACGCGCGCCCAGGCCATTGCCCGCACCCGCGACGACTTCCGCGACAGCTGGCAGCTGCAACGCCAGGGCTGGGAACAGGTGCAGGCCCTGACCCATGCCCTGGGCGACCTGGCCCACCTGCGCTGGGACGAACTGCAGGGCCTGCTGCAGCACCGCGCCTGGGGCGACGCCCAACGCATCGGCGAACGGCTGGCGCAGATGCCGGCGCTGCGCCAGTTCATCGACCGGGTCGGCCGGCGCGACCCGGTGCCCGACGCCGCGCCCGCCCCCCAGGCCCCGGCGGCCGCGCCGCAACCCAGCCAGACCCGGCCCGACGACGACCAGCGCGCCCCCGAGCCCACCAGCGTGGACGGCGTGCGCCGCTCGCGGGTGCTGGCGCGCATGACCGGCGCCGAAAGCGCCGGCCTGACCCACCCGCTGCTGCGCCGGCTCTGGCGCGCCCGCTTCGCCGAGGCGCAGCTGCTCACCTACGACGACCGCGCCCCCCAACCCCGCCCCGCCCCCGGCCAGGCCCAGCCGCCTCAGGCCGCGCCCCGCCCCGGGCCGCCCAGCGGGCGCGGGCCGCTCATCGTCTGCCTGGACACCTCGGGCTCCATGCGCGGCGCCCCGGAAAACGTGGGCAAGGCCTGCGTGCTGCAGGCCCTGCGCAGCGCCGGCGCCGGCCAGCGCCCCTGCCGGCTGCTGGCCTTCGGCGGCCAGGGCGAACTGCTGGAACGCGAACTGGCCCCCACTGCGGCCGGGCTGGCGGCGCTGCTCGACACGCTGGGCCAGGGCTTCGACGGCGGCACCGACGTGCAGACGCCGCTGGAACGCGCGGTGGAGCGCGTGCGCGAGGACGCCTGGCGCCAGGCCGACGTGCTCATCGTCAGCGACGGGGAATTCGGCGTCACCCCCGCCACCCTGGCCCGCCTGCGCGAGGCCAAAGCCACGCTGGGGCTGCGGGTGCACGGGCTGCTGATCGGCGACCGCGAAACCATCGGCCTGCTGGAGGTCTGCGACCAATTGCACTGGGTGCGCGACTGGCGCCGCCACGGCGACCAGCCGGCGCGCGCCGGCGACGGGTTTTCGCCGGTGCACAGCCGCAGCCTGACCGCGCTGTACTTTCCCAACGCCATCCGCCGCGACGGGGCCGACCCCGCCGCGCCGGCCCTGCCAAAATGACGTTTTTCCCCCACGGAGGCCCCATGCCACACACCCCGCACCCCGCCCGCCCGGCACGCCGCACCGCCCTCGTCTGGGCCGCGGCCCTGGCCGGCGCCCTGACCCTGGGCAGCGCCCACGCCGAGACCCCCACCCGGCTGCTGGTCGGCTTCCCCGCAGGCGGCGGCACCGACGCCATCGCCCGCATCCTGGCCGAACCGCTGAAAGCCGCGCTGGGCGGCCCAGTCATCGTCGAAAACAAGGCCGGCGCGGGCGGGCAGATCGCTGCCCAGGCGCTGAAGGCCGCCAAACCCGACGGCCACACCCTGTTCCTGTCGCACGACCACAGCATCTCCATCCTGCCGCAGGTCGTGAAAAACCCGGGCTTCGAGCCGGCCAAGGACTTTGTGCCGGTGGCCGGCTTCGCCACCTTCGTCAACGCGCTGGCGGTGTCGGGCGGCACCCCAGCCAAAAGCTACGGGGAATACCTGGCCTGGGTGAAACAGCAGGGCGGCCGGGGCGCGGTGGGCGTGCCGGCGCCGGCGTCGGTGCCGCAGTTCCTGGTGCAGGTGCTGGCCCAGCGCAACGGGCTGGACCTGGTGGCCGCGCCCTACCGCGGCAGCGCGCCGATGATGGCCGACATGCTGGGCAACCAGATCGCCGCCGGCGTCGGCTCCATCCCCGACTTCATCGAAAACCACAAGGCCGGCAAGCTGCGGGTGGTGGCGGTGATGGGCACCCAGCGCCAGCCGCTGATGCCCGAGGTGCCCACCCTGTCCGAGCTGGGCCTGAACGGCTTCGAGGACCTGCCTTACTACGGCATCTTCGCGCCGGCCGGCACCCCGGTGGCCACGCTGGAACGGCTGAGCCAGGCCGTGGCCCAGGTGCTGCAACGCCCCGAGGTGAAGGAACGCCTGACCGCCATGGGTCTGAACGTCGGCCACATGACCGGCGCGCAACTGGGGGCGCGCGAACGCGCTTACACCCAGACCTGGGCCAAAATCATCCGCGACAGCGGCTTCCAGCCGCAGTGACGCGGCGGGGCGGCGTCAGTCGCCCTGGAAGCCGCCGGCGCGGCAGGTCAGCACCAGGGTGTCGCGCCAGCCGATGGCGTCGGCGTCCTGCGGCTGGATCGGCGTGGTTTCGTGGATGACGCGGGCGTCGTCCAGCAGCAGCAGCGACCACGGTTCGGTCAGGGTGAAGCGCTGGCCGTTGGGGCCGTGGGCGTCGAACACCCGGCTTTCGCCGCCCTTGATGCGGTGGCGCCCCACCAGGAACACCGCCACCAGCTCCACCCCGTCGCGGTGCGCGCCCTCGGGCGTGGGGCGGCCGATGCCGTCGGTGGTGTCGATGCGGAATTGGTGCGCCTCGATGTACCAGCGCTGCGCGCCTTTGAGGGCCGAGGTCACCGCCGCCGTCTGCACCAGGAGGCGCTGCCAGGCGGGCAGGGCCACGGTGGCCGGGTCCATCGGGTCGAACCAGCGCTCCATGCCGCCGTGCAGGGCGTTGTACTCCAGCGGCTGCCAGTGGGCGCGGTGCGGCACGGGCTCCACCCGCTCGCCGTCCACCACAAAGCAGCTGTGGCGCCGGCGCCGGTAGCGGCCACCGTCTTTCAGGTACTGGTCGCTGGGCAGGTCGTCCCAGCTCGGCTGCAGGGCCGCCAGGCCTTGCGGCTCCAGCGCCAGCCAGTCGCACACGGAACGCGCGTCCATCAGGGCAAAGCCCTGCTGGGCCAGGGTCTCGTCCACACGGCTCAGGGGGACGCAGGGGGGCAGAAAATGGGCACTCATGGTGCCGCACAGTGTAAACCCGCACCATACCGGGGCGGGTAAACCATGTGGCCGGGCGGGCCGGGCTTGGGTATCGTGCGTTTGACAAAAATCAAGCACAATGGCTTGCACCTGGAGCCAGCGCGGATGAACGCCTCCCCCACCGATCCCCACCCCGCCACCGAGCCGGCCCCCGAGTCCGCGTCGGTCTTTGCCCTGCGCCTGGCCGACCTGTCGCCGGCCGACCCCTTCCGCTGGCTGGCGCGCGGTTGGCGCGACTTCGCCCGCTGCCCCAAGGTGGGCCTGTTTTACGGGCTGTGCTTTTTCCTCATGGGCCACGCGCTGTGGTGGGTGTTCCGGGCGGCCCCGGCCTACGTGCTGGCCCTGAGCGCCGGTTTTCTGCTGATGGGGCCGTTCCTCTGCCTGGGCATTTACGACGCCAGCCGCGCCTGCGAAACCGGCCGCCGGCCCTCGCTGCGCGCCTCGCTGGCGGCCTGGCGCCCCACCAAGGGCACCATGGCCATCTTCGCCGGGGTGCTGCTGATCCTGGAGATGCTCTGGGGCCGGGCCTCGCTGGTGGTGTTTGCGGTCACCTTCAACACCATGCCGTCCACCGAAAACCTGCTCAAGGTGCTGTTCAGCCTGCAGAACCTGGAATTCCTCATCACCTACACCGTGGTCGGCGCCGTTTTTGCCGGGCTGATCTTCGTCACCAGCGTCATCGCCATCCCCATGATCCTGGACCGGCAGGTGGACGCGATCTCGGCCGGGCTGACCAGCATCCGCGCCTGCCTGCAGAACCCCGGGGTGATGCTGCTGTGGGGCGCGCTCATCACCGTCACCGTGCTGCTGGCGATGCTGCCGGGCTTCCTGGGCCTGTTTGTGGCCGGGCCGGTGCTGGGCCACGCCACCTGGCACGCCTACCGCGGCATCGTGCCGGCCCCCACCCCGGCCTGAGGCACCGCCCACACCGCCTCCCGCCCACCAGGGTCTGCGGTGGCAGACCGCCGGCCCGCGCGCTATGCTGCGGGCCATGGCCACCCTGCAATTCAGCGATTTCCAGGTCTTCGTGCTGGTGCTCAGCGCGCTGCTGCTGTTCCTGTACGGGCTGGAGCATTTCAGCCAGGAACTGCAGACCGTGGGCCGCGACAAGTTGCCGCGCTGGCTGGGCCTGGCCACCCGCGACCGCTTCCGGGGCCTGCTGCTGGGCGCCGGCGTGACGGCGGTGGTGCAGTCCAGCAGCGCGGTGTCGGCCCTGGTGGTCGCGCTGGTCAACGCCGGCACGCTCAGCTTTGCCGCCAGCCTGGCGGTGCTGCTCGGCGCCAAGATCGGCACCACCTCCACCGCCTGGCTGGTGTCGTACAAGCTGACCCACATCGGGCCCTACCTCATCGTGCTGGGCGGCCTGCTGACCATGCTGCCGTTTTCCATCCGGGTGGTGGGGCGGGCCATCTTTTACTTCGGCTTCATCTTTTTCACGCTGGACCTGATCGGGGACTCGCTGGAGCCGCTGCGGCAGTCGCCCTGGGTGCTGCACTGGCTGGCGCGGGCCCAGGTGCTGATGGGCGTGGTCATGACCGTGGTGCTGCAGTCCAGCAGCGTGGTCAGCGGTCTGGCCATCGTGCTGGTGCAGCAGGGGGTGCTCGACCCGATGGGCGCCGTGGCGATAGTGGTCGGGGCCAGCCTGGGCACCACCGCCACCGGCCTGATCGCCAGCATCCCCATGGACGCCTTCGCCCGGCGCGCGGCCTGGATGAACCTGCTGTTCAACGCCGTGGGCGTGGTGCTGGTGCTGCCCTTCATCACCCCGTTCGGGGCCTGGGCGGTGCGCACCGGCGACTCGCCCGGGCAGGCGGTGGCCATCGCCAACCTGGCGTTCAACGGGGCGGTGGCGCTGCTGTTCTTGCCTTTCACCGGCTGGCTGGGGCGGCGTTTCGCCCCGCGCGCCGAAGCCGCCCACACGCCACAAAACGCCCCGATCTGAGGCTCAGCCGGCCTCGGCCTCCTGCAGCAGCCGCCACATCACCTTGCCGCTGCCGCTCTTGGGCAGCGCGTCCACCAACTGCACCACGCGCGGCGCCTTGTAGGCGGCCATGTGCTCGTGGCACCAGTCGATGAGTTGCTGTTCGCTCACCTGGCCGCGGGCCTCGGCGCGCAACACCACCACCGCCTTGACGGTTTCGCCGCGGTAGGGGTCTTGGGTGCCGATGACGCAGGCCTCGGCGATGGCCGGGTGCTTGAACATCAGCGCTTCCACCTCGGCCGGCCAGACCTTGAAGCCGCTGGCGTTGATCATGCGCTTGAGCCGGTCGGTGATGAAGAAGTAGCCGTCCTCGTCCACCCGGCCCAGGTCGCCGGTACGGAAGAAGCGCTGACCGTCCAGCTCGAAAAAGGCGTCGGCGGTGGCGTCGGGGCGGCGCCAGTAGCCGTCGAACACCTCGGGGCCGTGCACCACGATCTCGCCCGCTTCGCCGGGGGGCAGCTCGGCCAGGGTGATCGGGTCGACGATGCGCGCGTCGGTGCCCACGAACGGAATGCCCAGGCACTGCTGCTTGGGCCGGTCGGGCGGGTTGTTGTGCGACGGGGCGGCGGTTTCGGTCAGCCCGTAGCCTTCGGAATAGCGCAGGCCGTACAGGTCCAGCAGCTTTTGCGCCACCGCCTGCGGCATGGCGGCGCCGCCACCGCCGATGAACACCAGGCTGGACAGGTCGTGGCTGGCGAAGTTCGGGCTGGCCAGCAGGTCGATGATCATGGTCGGGATGTTGACCCAGTGCGTCACCTGCCAGCGGGCGATCAGGCGCCCGGCCAGTTCGCGGTCCCAGCGCGGCATGACGACCATGGTCGAACCGTTGTAAACGCTGCCGTGCATGCCCACCACCATGCCGGTGATGTGGAACATGGGCACCACCAGCAGGGACACGTTCTCGGCCGTGCCGTTGCTCCACAGGGTGCTGGCCACGGCGTTGTGCATCAGGGTGCGGTGCGGGTGCATGCAGCCCTTGGGCAGGCCGGTGGTGCCGCTGGTGTAGGGCAGGGTGGCCAGGTCGTCAGGGCCGGCGGTGTGCGGCGGCAGCGGGTCGGGGCAGGCCAGGGCCTCGGCCCAGTCGTGCGCCTGGCCGCTGGCCAGCGTGGGCAAGGGGTGGCGCGTGCCCAGCCAGTCGCGCCAGGCGGCGGGCAGGCCACTGTCGTCGGCGAAGGCGTCCTCGGGCATGGCGTCGCGGTAGTGCACGCACAGCAGGTGGGCCAGGCGCCGCTCGGGCGGCAGGGCCGCGTCCGCCTGGCACAGCGCAGGCGCCAGGTCGGCGGCGGCAATGGCCACCCGGGCCTCGGGGTCGGTGATGTAGTGGCCCAGCTCCTCGGCCTTGTTCATGGGGTTGACCGGCACCACCACCGCGTTGGCGCGCAGGATGCCGTAGTAAGCGGCCACGAACTGCGGCGCGTTCTGCATGAACAGCAGCACCCGGTCGCCGGCGCGCACGCCGCGCGCGTGCAGCCAGGCCGCCACCCGTTCGGCGTTGCGCAGCAGTTCGGGGTAGGTTTGCACCCGGTCAAAAAACACCGTGGCCGGCTTGTCCGGGTAGCGGCGGGCGCTGACCTCCAGGTTGAACCAGAGCGAGGTCTGGGGCGTGCGCAGCGCGTGCGGCAGCCGGGCGGGCCAGTGGGCGTGGTGGGCGCGCCGCGGCAGGGGGGCGGGGGTGGGCGCGTGGCTCCCGGTGGGGTCCATGGGCGGTCTCCTGTCGTTGTCGTTGTGGTGCGGTCGGCGCGCGGGCGCAGGGCCACGCGCGGCACGCCACAGCATACGAAAGCCCCCGCGCCCTGACCAGCACCGCGCGCCGGCCGCCTGTCCCGCGCGGGACGCGCCGGGCCGGGCCACGGGCGCGACAGCCCACCCGCGGCCAGCTGCCTATCATGGCCGCATGTCCACCGCCCCCACCCCGCCACCGGCCACCCCCGCCCTGCCCCCGGTGCTGTGGCTGTTCGCGCTGTGCAATTTCGTCATCGGCACCGGCGCCTTCGGCATGACCGGCTACCTCGGCCCCCTGGCCGACGACCTGGGCGTGAGCGTGAGCGCCGCCGGCCAGACCATGACCGCCTACGCCCTGGCCAACGCCCTGCTGGCGCCGTGGGTGATGGTGGGCACCGGCCGCTGGCCGCGCCGCCGCGTGATGCTGCTGGCGCTGGGCCTGTTCACCGCCGGCACCGCCCTGAGCGCGGCGGCCCCGGCCCTGGGCTGGTTGCTGGCCGGCCGGGTGCTGATGGGCGTGGGCGCGGTGTTCACCCCCCTGGCCGCCGGGGTGGCGGTGGCCCTGGTGGCGCCGCAACAGCGCGGCAAGGCGCTGGCGCGCACCTTCCTGGGCATGAGCCTGAGCTACGTGCTGGGCGTGCCCTTCGGCGCCTGGCTGGGTCTGGCGCACGGCTGGCCCTGGCCGTTGTGGACGGTGGCGGCGGCGTCGCTGCTCATGCTCTGGCTGGTGTGGCGGCGCGTGCCGGCCCACATCGGCACACCGGGCACCGGCTTTGCCGGGCTGGGCGGCCTGCTGCGCCAGCGCGAGGTGCTGCTGACCTTGGGCTTCACCCTGCTGTACTTCACGGCCATCTTCACCGTGTCGGCCTACATGGGCCCGGTGCAATTGGCGCTCAACCCCCTGAGCCCGCGCGCCCTGACCGCCACCCTGGTGGTGCTGGGCCTGGCTGGGGTGGCCGGCACGCTGATCGGCGGTTGGGCCGCAGACCGGCACGGCCCGCGCCACACCCTGCGCTGGCAGATCGGCTGCATGACCATGGCGCTGGCGCTGGCGCCGCTGACCGCCGGCCACCACACCCTGACGGTGCTGGCCTTTGCGGTCATGACCGTGTGCGGCTTCGGCATGATGACACCGCAACAATCGCGGCTGGCCGAATGCGCCTTCGCCCAGGCGCCCATGCTGCTGAGCCTGAACGCGTCCATGGTGTACATTGGCACGGCCGCGGGCGCCGCCGTGGGCGGCGCCGCCATCGCCTGGCTGGGGTTTGCGCGCCTGTCCTGGATCGGCGCCGCCTTCGCCGTGCTGGGGGCGCTGACCCTGCTGCCCCGTTCGCCGTCTCCACCGCCCCACCGATGACCGACCACCCCGCCACCCTGCGCGAGATGCAGGCCCGCCTCGACGCCCTGCGCCAGGGCCAATGTGCCCTGACCGACTACACCCGCGGCGAACGCCAGCGCGACACGCTGCTGGCCGCCCTGCCGCCGGCCTTTGGCGAGGTCTGGCACAACCTGCTCGACCGGCTGGAGTCCAGTGCGCTGTTCGCGGAAGAAAGCTGCTCCTTCAGCCAGACCGACCTGCACGACAGCCTGCAGCTGTGGCTGGACAAGGCGCGGCAACGCCTGCCCGGCTGACCGCATCGTCTGTGGGCGCCTGGTCGGCCCGTTCGTGCAGGGCCTCGATGATGTGACAGTGGTCGTCCCGGCCGTCGCAGCGGTCGCGCAGGCTGCGCAGATCGCGCTCCAGCGCCCGCAGTTCGGCCAGGCGTGCCCGGACGTGGCGCAGGTGCGCGTCCAGCGCCTCGCGGGCGGCGGCGCAGTCGGCGGGCTGGCGCATGTCCAGGTCGAGCAGGTGGCGCACCTCGTCGAGCGACAGGTCCAGCGCCCGGCACAGGCGGATGAAGCGCAGGCGGTGCACGTCGGCCGGGCTGTACAGGCGGTAGTCGTTGCCGGCCCGGGCGGTGCGGCCCAGCAGCCCTTCGCGCTCGTAGTAGCGGATGTTGCCGGCGGACACGCCGGCGCGTCGCGCCGCCTCGCCGATGCGCCACACCGGCGCCGCCGAATCCGTGGATGCCCGCAACTGCGCTGCCATGCTTGACCTTTCACCGACTGCAAGGTTTCCAATTCTGGCAGAACCCCCAACGCCCCGCACGCCCCGGCGTGCCCACAGCCGCTCCCGCCCATGGCCTGCACCTGCCACACCGCCTGCACCACCGACACCCCAGCCACCGTGTCTGCCGCCACCCACCCACGCTGGCGCCGCGCGCTCTGGATCGCGCTCGCGGTCAACGCGCTGATGTTTGCCGTGGAGCTGGCCGCTGGCTGGCACGCGGCGTCGGTGTCGCTGCTGGCCGACGCCATCGACTTCGCCGGTGACGCGGCCAACTACGGCCTGTCGCTGGCGGTGCTGGGCATGGCCGTCGCCTGGCGCAGCCGGGCGGCCTGGGTCAAGGGCGCCACCATGTTCGGCTACGGCCTGTTCGTGCTGGGCAAATCGGCCTGGGTCTGGGCCCAGGGCACCGTGCCCGACGCCGTCACCATGGGCGCGGTGGCGGTGCTGGCGTTCACCGCCAACCTGGCGGTGGCCGCGCTGCTGTACGCCTGGCGCCACGGCGACGCCAACATGCGCAGCGTCTGGCTGTGCTCGCGCAACGACGCGCTGAGCAACCTGGCGGTGCTGGCCGCCGCCGGCGGGGTGTTGGGCGCCGGTCACGGCTGGCCCGACTGGACGGTGGCGGCGGTCATGGCCGGCCTCGCCCTGTCGGCCGGCTGGACGGTGATGCGCCTGGCCCGCCAGGAACT